>QOAL01000182.1 GCA_003978135.1 Thermodesulfatator sp. | reverse complement strand
GATGTGAGCCAGGAAGCATTGTTCGAATACCACCTTTATTCCCTTGAGCGTGCGATCAACCTGGACAAGAACATTTTAAAACAGGTGGCCCTTTTCACCGCAGAAGGCGTACCTTTTACCAGGGAATTCCTGGTAATTGGAAACAGATATCCCTTTTCCAGGAGTACCGGAGCCAGAAAAGACAAGCTGGAGGTATCTGCCATAATTTCATTTGCCAACAACCAGGCTTCACATCTCGGCATTGCCATACCCAAGGGGGAAGTCAGGTTGTATAAAAATGATTCCTCAGGGAGGCTTCAGTTCATTGGAAAGGACGACATTGTTCATACACCCAAGGGCGAAGAGGTCAAACTCAACCTTGGAAAGGCCTTTGACATCACCTGCACGCGAGTCCAAAAAGACTTTAAGAAGCTTGCTGGAGGGGACAAATACAGCTCGGTTTACGAAAGCTCCTATGAAGTGACCATCAAAAACAGCAAGAAGGAACCTGTTGTTGTAAAATATCTTGAGCCCATCTCAGGTACATGGCAGATAACTTTCGAAAACGTAAAACATGAAAAACCAGATGCCAACAGTGCCATGTGGACCGTGGAGATCCCGGCAGAGGGCGAAATGAAAATAAATTTTACCGTGAGGGTACGCTATTAGGGAAAAGTCCTCCCTGCTTCTATGTAGGATAAGTCCCTTGTCCCGGCTCTGGCTGCCTTCAAGGCAGGGGCAAGGCAAGGGGCTTCTTTTAATAAAGCCCTCGGGCACAAGAGGATTGTTTTACGAAGGTCTTATTTTTTGTTCTTCTTTCCGCCCTCTTCCTCGGCCAGCTTTCTTGCAAGCTTTGACATCCTTTCAAGTTCCCGGTCCACCTTGAAAAAGACCGTGTCTTCTGCAAACCTGCCCTTTTCATCAGGAACCCCTGCAGGCATGCCTGTCAACAGCTCAATTGCCTCTTCCACGGTCTCAACCGGCCAAATATTGAATTTGCCCTGCCTTACAGCGTCGATTACCTGGCTCTTCAGGGTAAGGTCCCTTACGTTTGCTCTGGGAATTATCACACCCTGTTTCCCGGCAAAACCTCGCTCCTGGCAAAGGTCAAAAAATCCCTCTATCTTTGCAGTTACCCCTCCTACTGGAAGTATTTCACCCTTCTGGCTGACCGCCCCTGTACAGGCTATCTCCTGGCTCAGGGGAATGCCTGAGATGGCAGAAAGCAAGGCAAAAAGCTCTGCCCCTGAGGCAGAATCACCGTCTATCATGCCGTAGCTCTGCTCAAAACAGATAGTGGCAGTTAGAGACAGAATCCTGCCACGGGCAAACCTTGAGCGAAGATAACCGGCAAGTATCATCACGCCCTTTGTATGGATTTTGCCGCTAAGTTCTGCCTCCCTTTCAATATTTACCACCCCATCCTTTCCCAATGAGATGTTGGCTGTAATCCTTGAAGGCTTCCCAAAGCTGTAGTCCCCCAGGTTGTAAACGGCCAGGCCGTTTATCTGCCCGGCAGCACTTCCGCTGGTGGATACCTTGATAATGTCCTTTGCCAGCAATTCCTGAAGGTGCTCTTGGTAGAGGCTTGAGCGATACTTTCGCTGGTCAATGGCCTTCTGCACGTGTTCCCTGGCTATGGTTGAAGCCTGGGCCTGTCCTGCATAAAAATCGGCTTCCAGAAGTATGTCCTCTATCTCCATGATCTTGAGGGAGAGCTTTTCCCGGCACTCTGCCAATTCAGAAGCATATTCAATGAGCCTGGCAGCACCGGTCTTGTCTATATCTCTCAAGGACTTTTCAGACTTTATGGAAGCAAGGCTCATCAGGAATTCCCTGGTCTTTTCGCCTGATACGTCAGTCTGGGTATCCAGATGTGCCTTTACCTTGAAAAGCTCTCTGAAATCCTCGTCAAGATTGTAAAGAAGCTGGTACAGAAAGGGATCTCCCATGAGAACTATCTTTACCCGCAATTCAATGGGCTCGGGTTTCAAGCTCTTGGTTGTGAAAAGCCCAAGCTGTTCACCAGGGTCTTCTATCTCCAGTTTCCCGGTTCTAAGCGCCCTCTTGAGGGCCTCGTAGGAAAAGGGTTTTTTAAGGAGATCTGTCACCTTGATCAGCAGGTAACCCCCGTTTGCCCTGTGAAGGGCGCCGGCCTTTATCATGGTAAAGTCTGTAAAAAGGGCACCGAATTGTGCCTGACGTTCGATGACCCCGAACAGATTGGGATAACTTGGATTTGCCTCCACAATCACCGGCCTGCCCTGTGCCCTTGAGTTGTCCACCAGAACATTCACCTCGTAACGGGTGAAGCTTGGCCCCATGCCGGGGAGGGGAAAGGGCATGCCTGGAGGCGGAACTTCCTTGGGAGGCCTGAAATCCTCAAAATGCAGGATCACATCCTCCTTTACCTGGTCAAAATATTGTCTTAGTTTTTCAATTGAACCGAATTTTTCAACTATTGGTTTTATGAGGGTCTCTACGGTCTGCCTGGCCACCTCCCGGTCAAGTTCCTTGAGCTGCTGCCTTACTTCCTGCTCAAGCTGGTGAATCTGGCGCATGGTAGCTCCCATTTCCCTGTGGAGTTCCTCGCTCTTTTTCTTGAGCTCTTCCTGCTCCTCTTTGGTCATCTTGCCAATTTCTTCAGGACTCAGGGGGCTTCCATCCGCTTTGGCCGGGATCACCATCATGCCTGTGGGATCTGCCTGGAGTATGAACTGTTTCTCCCTTACTTTCTTATCCAGTGCCTCGAACAGCTCGCTTCTTTTCTTGTTGAAGCTGCGGATTACCTCTTCTTTTCTGACAAGATAGGTTTCTCCCTCGAAATTTTTGGGTAAGTGGAGCCTCAGGTTGTCCACCAGCTCCATCATTTCCTTGCGAAGCTCCTGGCCCAGCCCCTGGTCCAGCTCAACTGCCACAGGCTCATCAGGGTCCTTGAAATTGTGAAGGTAGCAGATATCCCCGGGAGGCTGGGCCTCTTTTCTGGCCATAGTTTCAAGCCTTGCCCTGGTAAGCTCCAGTGCCCCGGTCTCCTGGAGGCCAGCCACAAAGACATTAAAACCGGGCCTTTCCATATCAAGGCCGAATTCAAGTGCCGTTTGTGCCCTCTCCTGTCCAAAAAAGGAAGCAATACCAGGCCCGAGCTCGCTTATATATTCAAAACCGAGGCTGTCCGGATCTACAGTAGGCCTCAAATCTTCAGGTTTAAGTGGTTTCATCAGCTTTTCCTGCCTCTGGGCTCTTTTTCAAGATGTGTGTATGCCAGGTCTGTTGCCATCCTGCCCCTGGGGGTCCTGTGGATATAACCACGCTGCA
>QOAL01000122.1 GCA_003978135.1 Thermodesulfatator sp. | reverse complement strand
CTTTTCCTCGAACATAAAGGAAAGGCGTGATTTTTCCTGTGCCATTTTCAACGCATCAGGCCAGCTCCTGGCCCAGGCTGCGCACATTCCAGTGCACCTCGGGGCCATGCCTGACACCGTAGCCCAGGTAAGCAAAAAGTTCAGCCTTGAACCCGGAGATATTGTCATCACCAATGATCCATTTGCAGGAGGAACACATTTACCTGATATCACCCTTGTCTCAGGAGTATTCAGCCAAGCAAGCGGTGATCTGCTTTTCTACCTGGTTGCCAGGGCCCACCATGCAGATGTAGGTGCCCATGTGCCTGGCTCAATGGCCATTGCCACCAGTCTGGAGGATGAGGGCGTGCTTATAAGGCCTTGCCTTTTTGCAAGACGAGGCCATGTGCTGGAGGATTATCTCCAAGAGATTATTTCCAGGATGCGCGGCAGCAGGGAAAGGGCAGGGGATCTTCGGGCCCAGGTAGCCTGCCTTTTGAGGGGAGAGACGAGGCTTTTAGAGATGGTGGCAAGATACGGGGAAAAGGAGTTTTCCGCCCTTGTGCCCCATCTCATTTCCTACGGCAGGAGATTCATGTCCAGCACCATAAGCGAGATACCAGACGGCTCCTATTGTTTTGAGGATTTTCTGGATGATGATGGTCTGGGGTCAGGACCTGTGCCGATTGCCGTAAGGATTGACATCAGGGGTGATGAGGCGCATGTGGATTTTACCGGCACTGCGTCCCAGCTTCCTACGAGCCTTAATGCAACATCAAGTGTCACCAGGTCTGCAGTGTATTACTGTTTTTTCTGCCTGGTAGGAGAAGGCTATCCGGTGAATGCAGGCTCCCTTTCTCCTGTAAATATCACCATTCCCAGGGGATGCCTTCTGAATCCCGCGCCCCCGGCCCCGGTTGCTGCAGGCAATGTGGAAACCTCTCAGCGTATAGTTGACGTGGTTCTGGGTGCCCTGTCAAGGGCCCTGCCGGAACGTATTCCTGCCGCAAGCTGTGGAACCATGAATAATATTTCCATTGGCAGCACGGGCAAGGGAAGCAGGGAGTTCACATATTACGAAACAATTGGCGGAGGAATGGGTGCAAGGCCGGGAAAAGACGGTCTTTCTGGTGTCCAGGTTCATATGACAAACACCCTGAATACGCCGATAGAGGCCCTTGAGCAGACCTATCCCATGATGCTGGAACAATACAGCCTGCGCAGGGATTCAGGGGGCAGGGGAAGATTCAGGGGTGGTGATGGTATTATCCGTAGATACAGGTTCCTTGAACCCTGCAAGGTTTCTCTTCTTACAGAGAGGAGGAAGTTTTCACCTTACGGGCTTTACGGGGGGCAGGACGCCGAGACTGGAGAAAATATTCTTTATAAAAAAGGCATGGGAACAGGACAGCTTTTACCGGGAAAGTGTGTAATAAAGGTGGATTGTGGAGACGTGCTGGAGATAAGAACCCCGGGCGGAGGCGGGCTGGGCAAGATTGAGCCTTGACAAGACGAGGAATTGGGTGAAAATTCAATAATTTTCAAATGATTTGTTCATTCGATCTTGATAAGATACAGGAGCTGGATTTTTATTGATACTTAAGTTGTCCAGCTCCAAGGGTTCAAAACGGGCATTTCTTGCGAGACTTTTGCAGGTTGCCAACAGTATAGGAGAGGAGAATAACAAATGAAGCGCTATCTCATGGCTCCAGGGCCGGTTGCAGTTGATCCCCATGTCATGCTTGTCATGGCAGAGCCTGTAATTCATCACAGGTCCCCGCAGTTCAGCGAAATCCTTACCAGGGTTCGGGATGACCTGAAGTATGTGTATCAGACGAAGAATGATGTATTTATCATGGCTTCATCGGGCACAGGCGGCATGGAGGCCTCAGTGTGCAACATGCTGTCTCCAGGGGACAGGGCCCTGTGTATTATAGGAGGAAAATTCGGTGAGCGCTGGGCAGAACTCTGTCAGACATATGGCGTGGAGACCGTGAACATAGACGTGGAATGGGGAAGGGCGGTTGATCCTGCGCAGGTGGAAGCAGCCCTTAATGAAAACCCGGATATCAAGGCCGTATTTGTGCAGGCTCACGAGACATCCACCGGTGTGAAGCATCCTGTGAAAGAGCTGGGAGAGATAGTGGGCAGGCGTGAGAACACCATACTGGTTGTTGATGCAATCAGCGCCATGGGTGTTTATGACCTGAAGACTGATGATTGGGGGCTTGATGTGGTGGTGTCTGGTTCTCAGAAATCCTTTTCACTTCCGCCTGGCCTGTCCATGGTAAGCGTAAGTGAGAAGGCATGGAAGTTTGCAGAACAGTCAAAATGTCCCAAGTACTATTTCAATCTTCTCAAGGAAAGAAAGGCCCTTGGCAAGAAGACTACTTCCTACACCTCTGCCGTGTCCCTGATAATAGGCCTTGGAGAGGTGTTGAGACAATTCAAGGAAATGGGCCTTGAAGCCCTCTTTGCTCATCACAGGAGGCTTTCCGGGGCTGTCAAGACGGCTGCTGCCGCCATGGGGCTTGAGCTTTTTCCCAGGGATGATTCCGAGGCCATAACCGTTTTCAAGGCACCGGAAGGCATAGATGGCACCGAAGTTGTGAAGATACTCAGGGAAGAATACGGCATCACCATTGCAGGCGGGCAGGCCCATCTCAAGGGCAAGATCTTTCGAATTTCCCATTATGGTTATCTCAGCGAGTGGGATATGATCATAGCTCTGGCGGCTATTGAAAGGGCCATGAACCAGCTTGGTTACAAGGTAGAATATGGTTCAGGCGTGGCTGCTGCCCAGGAATATTTTGCGAAAAACTGAATTTTGAGACAATAAATACAGGGGGATAGGAGCAGGTAAAAACATGAAAGTATTTATTACAGATCCAATTGCACAGGAAGGAATAGATATCTTGCAGGAGGCTGGCCTGGAGGTAGAGGAACACCTGGGGCTTTCTCCGGACGAACTGAAGGAAATAATAGGCCAGGCCCACGGATTGGTCATCAGAAGCAATACCAAGGTGACCCCGGAATTACTGGAACATGCATCCAATCTCAAGGTGGTGGGCAGGGCCGGCACCGGCCTTGACAACGTGGATATCCCGGCATGCAACAAGAAGGGCATAGTGGTCATGAACACCCCTGGAGGGAACACCAACTCTGCTGCAGAGCACACTATTGCCATGCTCCTTGCCCTGACGCGCCACATCCCGCAGGCTACTGCCTCCATGAAGGCAGGAAAATGGGAGAAAAAGAAGTTCCAGGGGCAGGAGGTCGCGGGAAAGACACTTGGTATCATTGGAAGTGGCCGGATT
>QOAL01000154.1 GCA_003978135.1 Thermodesulfatator sp. | reverse complement strand
ATTCTGTACCCAGGAAGAGTATGTAGCCCGCACAGCGGCTGTTGGTGAATCTTGGAAAAAATGCTCGTCCCCGGGCTATTAGGACAAACAGACAATACTCCCGATAAGCCTCCCCTGCTTACTCAACTCGTAAACAAGGAAAGGCACCTGCGGAAGCCGCAGGTGCCTTTTTTGACAGTTATGCGGTTTTTCATCAGGTTCTTATGCGTACCGCGCAGACCTTGTATTCGGGTGTAAGTGTCTTGTTGTCCATGCCGGGGCTTGTAAGGAGGTTGGTCAAGTTGTCCTGGAAGTGGAAGGTCATGAACACCGTCCCAGGCCTGCTCCTCTTTGTTACCGTGGCTACAGCCTTTATGCTGCCCCTCCTGGATTCCACCCTTACTCTCTGTCCGTCCTGGATGCCAAGAGCAGAGGCATCAGACGGATGAACCTCAAGAAGTTCATAAGGTGCAATCTGGTCAAAGCCCTGGCATCTCCTGGTCATGGACCCGTTGTTGTAGTGTTCAAGCCTTCTTCCGGTAACAAACACCAGGGGATAATCCTTGTCTGCCTCTTCCTCAGGCACTATGTAGGAAACCGGCACAAAATTGGCCTTGCCCCCTGGGAACTTTTCCGTATGAAGGAGGGGAGTTCCGGCATGGCCGGGTTCAGGACATGGCCAGACCTGTCCGGTCTGTCCTATATCCTGGTATGATATTCCTCCATAGGATGGCGTCAGCTTTGCTATCTCAGTCATTATCTGGACAGGATTGGTATAGATCATGGGATAGCCCATGGCCTGGGAAATAAGGCATATTATCTCCCAGTCGGCCTTGAGACGCCTCTTGGGATTGATGACCTTGTTCACCTTCCGCACCCGGCGCTCGCCGCTGGTAAAGGTGCCTTCCTTTTCATAAAAACATGTGGAAGGCAGAACCACGTGGGCAAGCTTGGCCGTCTCGGTAAGGAACATGTCCTGCACCACCACAAATTCCATGGCATGGAACGCCCTTTGTACCCTTGAAATATCTGACTGGGTCTGCACCGGGTCATAGCCAACGCAGTAAAGGGCCTTGAAATTGCCCTTTAGTGCTGCATCGTACATCTGGGGCTCCATCAGGCCGCGGCCTTCCGGAAGAGCCTTTACTCCCCATGCCCGTGCAAAACGCTCCCGTGCCTCCGAATCATCCGTTGACAGGTAACCGGGGAATATGTACGGCAGGGTGCCCATGTCGCATGCGCCCTGGACATTATTCTGGCCCCTAAGGGGATTTATCCCGTTATGCGGTCTGCCCACGTGGCCAGTTGCAAGCACCAGGTTGGCCAGGGCCATAACTCCTGCAGTACCACCCTTATGCTCGGTAACCCCGAGCCCATAGAGGATCATGGAATTTTCGCTTGACGCGTAAAGCCTTGCCGCCTTTCTGATAAGCTCCGGAGCGACATCTGTAAGCTGTGCCATCCTCTCAGGGGAGTAATCCCGACACTGTTCCTTCAGGGCATCAAATCCCTCGGTGCGCTCCTGTATGAACTTTTTATCTTCAAGCCCTTCCTCTATGATTACGTGAAGAATGGCATTCAGAAGGGGGATATTGGTTCCAGGCCTGAGCCTCAACCAGACACCGTCTTCCTGTTCATCTGCAATGGCGGCAAGATCTGTCTTCCTGGGGTCAATGACCACCAGTCTCGCGCCTTTTGCCACAGCCTCCCTGATCTTGAGACCGATGATCGGGTGGGCTTCAGTGGTGTTTGCACCGCATATAAGCAGGCAGTCTGTGCCTACTATCTGCTCAAAAGGGGTAGTTGCTGCGCCGCTTCCAAGTGTTGCCAGCAGACCGCTGACAGATGGAGCGTGTCAGACCCGGGCACAGTTGTCAACGTTGTTCGTGCCCCAGGCTGCCCTGGCCAGCTTCTGGAGCAGATAATTCTCCTCGTTGGTGCACCTTGCCGAGGCAAGTACACCCATGCTGTCGGGACCGTACTCCTCCTTGATGCTGATCAGCCTTTCAGCAGTAACCCTCAAGGCGTCGTTCCATTCCACTTCCCTGAATGGCTCCTCAAGGCTGTCACGCACCAGGGGCAAATAGAGCCTCTCCGGGCTTCGGTAAAACGTGTATCCGAACCTTCCCTTGACACAGAGCTGTCCATGGTTGGGCGGGCTTTCCTGGTCTGCCTTGACCTCCAGGATTGCCCCATACATGTTTACCACGTCCAGACTGCATCCTGTCCCGCAATAGGTGCACACCGTCTTTACAGAGGAAAGCTGGGCCGGAAGGAGAGGCACCACGCTGTCCTGCTTGGACAGGGTACCTGTGGGGCATGCATCCACACAGGCCCCGCATGAGACACAGTTGTCCTTGATCCTTATGGAGACATCTGTCAGCAACCTGGTCTCCTTATCCAGGGTTAGATCAAGTTCAAAGGCGTCGTATCTGCAGCTCCTGACGCACCGGGTGCAGCCAATGCACTTGTTGGCGTCTACTATTATAAAGGGATGAGACTTCTCCAGAGGATATTTCAACCTGGTACGGGCCTTATTGGCCTTTACCTTGTAATCAACACAGAGCTCCCTGTAGGTGCACTTGGAAAGGCCCAGGCACCCACACTGTAAACAGCGGCTGGCCTCGCGAACAGCCATTTCCTCGGAAAACCCGAGCTGAACTTCTCCAAAATCCCCTGTACGCCGCTCCGGCGGCCTGGCAGGCATGACTTCGTTCAGCTGAAGATCAAAGCCTTCGAAGTTGTGCATATCCACGTCTTCAAAACGCTTGCCCTTGGTGAAGTTGAAACGCGGCTCCAGGACACCTGGCTTTTCTTTTGTCAGGTATTCGTGAATGGCCTCGGCAGCCCTTCTACCGCCGGCAACGGCCTGTATCACTGTCCTTGAACCAGTGGCAGCATCTCCCCCTGCGTAAATGCCCGCCACGCTTGTTTTCATGGTGCTGGGATGGGCCTTGATGGTCTTTCTCGGTGTAAGGGCTATGGATGCCTCCAGGTCTCCGTAACTCTGAAACGTGGCATCTCCTTCCTGGCCAAGGGCTGAAATCACGGTATCCCCGACCCAGGAAAGGCGTGAGCCAGGCATGGGAATTGGATGCCTTATACCCCTTTCGTCAGGCTCATCCAGGATGGTACGAGCCATTTCCACCTTGATTCTGCCATCCTCCTCCATGATGCGAAGGGGAGTGGCCATGAGAAAGAATTGTACCCCTTCCTTTTCCGCCTCTTCTATCTCCCTCTGATGGGCAGGAAGTTCCACCCGGGACCTTGGATAGATAACAGTGACATTCTTGGCCCCGAGCCTCCTGGCGCTCCTGGCAGAATCTATGGCAATGTCGCCTCCGCCCACAATGAGAAC
>QOAL01000072.1 GCA_003978135.1 Thermodesulfatator sp. | reverse complement strand
TTTTCAAATAAGGTCTTTTAGACGTGAAACCAGCTCGTCAACCGGGCCGTTGGTATCCAGCCTGATAATTGAGTCAGCTTCTGACTCTCTTGGTTCTTCGTAAATCTCCTTCTGTTTTTCGTAAATCTCCAGCCTGCCGTCAGATACCTTTTTTGCCTCCCTGTCTCTTTTTGCAAGGCGCTTTTTTACAACCTCCTCTGGACAGAAGCAGACAATAAAAACCAGCCTTGCTCCCGATGCGTCAGCCACTTTTTTCAAGTGGCGCCGCTTGTCAGGGTCTATGTATGTGGCGTCAAGGACAACAGATTCACCGACCACGAGTTTCTTGCCTGCCAGTCTTGCCAGTGCCCGGTATGTCCTGTCGGTGGAATCCTTTGAATAAATGCCCTGGCCAAAGGGCTCTTTTCTAGACTCAGTAGCCTTTATGCCAGAGATAATTTCCTTTCTGACAAAATCGGAGTTATAAACAGAAAGGCCCTTTTGCGCTCCAAAGGCAGTTGCAACCGTGGATTTCCCAGTTCCAGAAAGCCCCATGAACACGAAAAGGGTAGGGCGCTGGGTAATGCCTCCTGCATACCTGTAGGCAAGCTGAAAATATCTCTTGGCATGTTCAAGGCTTTTTTCCTTAGTGGCCTGATCTACTCCAGGGGATGCCCATGTGAAACAACCTATCTTGCCCCGCACCACGGCCCTGTAGCACTTGTAAAAATCAAGGAGCAGATGAATTTGATCATCCTTGGTGTCTTCCCGGAATTCCTGTGTAAACAGATGGTCCAGGTCACAAAGCCCGAGAAAATCCAGGTCCATGGCCAGAAAGGCGATATCAACGGCCACGTCTCCATACCTGAATCGTTCATTGAATTCGATGCAGTCGAATATGTATATCCTGTCACGCTGGCGATCAAAACATATATTGGCAGAATACAGATCCCCGTGTCCTTCTACAATTCGGCCTTCCTCCTGCCTTTTTACAAAGAGGGATTCATTTGTTGCCATAAAATCCCTGGTATAGGAAATTATCTGGTTGTTGACCTGTTCTGAAAGTGCCCTTCCCACAAACTCCCGGATCTGTTCGAAATTTTCCTCGCAGTTTTCTCTAACTGTATCTATACCCCCCAGGTACACCTTGTCCCTTGGGGCTACTGCCTTTTCATAGAAAGGAACCAGAAGCCTTTCAATGCCCAGGATATCTGTCTCCGTTACCTCATCGCGTTCAATAAGCACTGACATGAGACCATCATCAGGCATTCTTTTCATTTCCACTGCCCACTCAACAGTTTCTCCAGGGCCTCCCAGGCAAAAGCCGCCATCTTCTTGTTTGTTGATGGGCACAGTGCCCTTATAGATTTCAGGGCAGAGTCTCTTGTTAAGCCTGATTTCCTCGTTGCAAAAAAAATGGCGTTTTTCCAGGGTAGTAAAATCCAGAAATCCAAAATTTACAGGCTTTTTTATCTTGTAAACCAGCTGGCCTGCGAGGAAGACCCAGGACAAATGGGTCTGTATCAGTTTAACATCATCAGGGCCTCCTGGATAAAAAGACGGATCAAGCATGGCATCCAGCCATTGCGGTTTGTTTTCCATGACATTCTCCATGAATCTTGTTGTTGTTGGTCAGTCATCAACTTGATGTGCAGCAACTGAATGATTATAAACTTGTTTCAAACACAGAGCGATTTTATCCAATTGTTTTACAATCTGCACGGTAAATGGAGAGGAAAAAATGGCAGAGATTAAAAGTGCCTTTGAAATTGCCATGGAGAGGGCCGAGAAGATAGGCTCCCTGAGCAGGGAGGAAATCGAACAACAGAAATGGGAAGAAAAGGGTAAAAAGACCGCGGCTGCCTATCTTAGCGGCAAGATAGACAGTCTGCAGGATGGCCTCAAGGATGTTCCCGCCCAGTACATCCAGACGGCACTTAGTGGTGTAAGTGATGTCTTGCTGAGAAACATCGTTCTGCCAAGGGACCCCCATCAATGGGACGGAATCAGGCGTGCAATGCAGGGACTTACAGAGATAAAGGGCAGTATTGCCTCCCAGGTAATGCCGCAGATAGAACAGCTCCTGAAAAATTATGAGAGCACAATGAGCCACTACAAGGAGCAGTTTAAACAGCAGGTCAGCCAAGCCATGGGGGGAAGGGATATGAATGCCATGGCCATGGACTCGGAAGGCCTGAACGCCCTGGCCTCAATGCAGGATGAATGGAACAAGATGTCTGCTGAAATCAGCCAGCAGTTTGAGCAGCAGCTTGAGCCCATGAAGGCCTACCTGAAATAAAAGCGTCCTACCTAAATCCTGCAATTTAGGTCCTAAGGTTTAATTGTTAAGTAAGTCCAGTGGAAGGCATAAAGAACATCCTGGAGAAGGTCAGGGACAATAGCCTGTCCGTTGAAGATGCCCTTAAGAGGATAAAAGGATACCCCTTTGAAAAAATAGATGACATCCTGTTCGACCACCACAGGAATATCAGAAAAGGATTTCCTGAAGTCATCTACGGAAAGGGAAAGAGTGCTGCCCAACTGGTGGCCGTTGCCAAAAGGCTGATTGAACTGGATCTGCCCGTACTTATTACCAGGGTTGGAAACAAAAGGGCCAGGAAAGTACGGTCAGAGGTCCCGGCCCTCCAACATGACCCAGTTGCAAGGGTTCTCTTTTTTATTTCTGAACAAGTTGAAAAGCTGCCTCCAGGTGGAACTCAAGGAAAGGTTGTGGTGATGACTGCAGGCACCTCTGACCTGCCTGTTGCCAGGGAGGCCTGCGTAGCCCTGGATGTTATGGGTATAGCCCATGAGGAGCTTATAGACGTTGGGGTAGCAGGTATTCACCGGCTTTTCAGCTTTCTGGACATGCTTGAAAAGGCATCAGTTATAATATGTATTGCGGGTATGGAGGGGGCCCTGCCAAGCATTGTAGGCGGACTGGTAAAATGCCCGGTGATAGCAGTGCCCACTAGCACAGGCTACGGATCTAACATGGAAGGACTGGTGCCCCTTCTTGCCATGTTGAATACTTGTGCCCCAGGGGTAGGGGTTGTCAATATAGATAACGGGTTCGGTGCCGCTGCACTGGCAGCATCCATTGTGTGGACTTGTACCACTCCCAGTTACTGCCAGAGGCAAGAACAGTGAATCATTCATTTTTGTCTTGGCAATATGCTTGGACGCCGATCTGTCAGTAGATACCGGAAATTTTCCATCTGGCACATTCTTATAGTTATCTCTGACCATTACCTGTTTGTCCCCATAGCCTGGGGCCGAGTATTTCTTTCAAGATTTACCAATAGCCGCTGTGCGGGCTACATACTCTTTCTGGATACATACTCCGCCAATCTTACAACATTAAGTGCGGCTAAACCTGGC
>QOAL01000023.1 GCA_003978135.1 Thermodesulfatator sp. | reverse complement strand
TTATCGCATGAGGTTTTTATTGGGGGTACTTGGTGTCTTGAGCGAAACGGGTGGTGAAAAAATCAGACGCGTCCATATACGTCTTCTAGGCGTACGATATCATCTTCTCCGAGATAGGACCCACTCTGCACCTCTATGAGTTCCAAGGGAATCTTGCCTGGATTCTCCAGGCTGTGGACTGTCCCAAGGGGAATAAAAGTGGACTGATTTTCAGTAAGGAGGATGCTTTCATCTCCCTTGCGGATTCTTGCGGTTCCCTTGACTATTATCCAGTGCTCAGCTCGATGGTGATGCATCTGCACGGACAACTTGGCGCCAGGCTTTACGGTTATGAGCTTTACCTGGAAGCGCTCACCTGACACCAGGCCCTCGTAGGATCCCCAGGGACGATATACCTTGGAGTGAAAGAGGAATTCTTCACGCTGATTTTCCTTGAGACGGCTGACTATCTTCTTGATGTCCTGGGATCGATTCTTATCTGCCACAAGTACCGCATCCGGAGTTTCAATGATTACCAGGTTTCTTATGCCAAGGGCTGCCAGAAGACGTTTTCTGGCAAATAACATTGAATCAGCCACATCCTCCACCATGACATCTCCCTGGAGGACATTGCCATTAACATCCTTGGGGCTTACATCCCACAGGGAATCCCAGGAACCTATGTCACTCCATGAGCCGTCAAGACCAACTACCACACCATTTTCCGTTTTCTCCATTACTGCATAATCAATGGAATCAGACGGGCATGCCTGGAATGCCCCTGTTTCAAGTCGAAGAAAATCAAGGTCTCTTGAAGCCTTTTCATAGGCATGAAGGCATTTTTCATGCATGTCAGGCTGCCACCGCTTCAGTTCCGCCAGGTATGTATCAGGCCGGAACAAAAACATACCTGAATTCCAGAAATAATCTCCTGAAGAAAGGTATTCTTCCGCATGCTGCTTGTCTGGTTTTTCCACAAAGCTTTCTATTGCATACAGGTTATCTCTGATGGACTTACCCCGTCTTATGTACCCATAGCCTGTTTCTGCCGACGAAGGCGTTATTCCAAAGGTAACAAGTTTTCCCTCAGAAGCCGCTCCTGCAGCCGATTCCACTGCTACCTGAAACTTGTCCAGATCTCCCAGGAGATGGTCTGCAGGAAGTACCAGCATGATATTTTCAGGGCCTTCTTCCGTGCATCTAAAAGCCGCAGCCCCTATGGCAGGAGCGGTATTTCTGCCAACCGGTTCCAGCATTATGTCAAGGGGCTGGAACCCTGCCTCATGAAGCTGTTCGGCCACCAGAAACCTGTGCTCGTTATTGCACACAATCAACGGACTGGTGCTGTTTCTGAGACTGGAAGCCCGCCTGGCAGTCTGCTGTATCAAGGTATCAGGGCCTGTAAGGGGAAGCAGCTGTTTTGGATAGGCCGCACGGGAAAGGGGCCAAAGACGCGAGCCAGACCCCCCTGATAGTATGACAGGTATTATCTGCATATTTTCACCAGCACAAGATCAAAAAAACCTTTTGCCACGGACCCATACGCACGACAAGGGCTCTATTGCCGGCCAGTCATGGCTTTTTTATTTTCTCCCAACCGAAGTGTACCTAAAACCGAGCTCCTTCATGGTCTTTGGATCATAGACGTTTCGAAGATCTATAAAAACCGGCTCATTCAGTAGTTTCTTCACCTTTTCAAGGTCAAGGGCGCGATACTGATTCCATTCAGTCATGAGTACAACTGCATCTGCATGGTCACAGGCCTCATAGGAATTGGCAACATACTCGACTCCACTGGGCAGGTACTTCTTTGCCTCTTCCATGCCCTTGGGATCATGTGCCTTTATCCTTGCTCCTTTTTCCATGAGGGCAGGGATGATTGAGATGGAAGGAGATTCCCGCATGTCATCAGTCTCGGGCTTGAAGGTAAGTCCGAGAAAAGCTATGGTTTTCCCTGCCTCTGATCCCCCCAGCATGTCCCTGATCTTTTTTACCATCCTGGCCTTCTGGGCGGCATTTACCTCTACTGCTGCCTCCACAAGGCGGACATTTTCGCCGTATTCCTGGACGATCCGCATCAGGGCCATGGTATCCTTTGGGAAGCAGGAGCCGCCATAACCCGGGCCCGGATGGAGAAATTTTGGTCCGATGCGCTTGTCCATGCCGATGGCCTTGGCAAGGGCCGTGATGTCCGCATCCACGACCTCACACACGTTGGCTATCTCATTTATGAAACTTATCTTGATGGCCAGAAAGGCATTGGCTGCGTACTTTGTCAGCTCTGCTGTTTCTATGGTAGTACATACTATGGGAGTTTCTATGAGATACAGGGGCTTGTAAATATCTCGCAGCACCTTTTCCGCCCTCTTTGATGACACCCCTATTACAACCCTGTCTGGCCTCATGAAATCGTTTATGGCAGCACCCTCCCGAAGAAATTCCGGGTTTGAGGCAACATCGAAATCTGCCTGGGCATTGTTTTCCTTAATGATCCGTTCAACTTGTCGGGCAGTGCCTACGGGTACTGTGCTCTTGTCAACTATGACAGTATAGCCCTCAAGATAAGGGGCGAGTTCTCCTGCTGCCTCGTAAATATAACTCAGGTCAGCATAGCCATCGCCGCGCCTGCTGGCAGGCGTGCCTACTGCTATAAAAACTGCATCAGCGCCTGGTACAGACGCGGCCAGATCAGTGGTAAATTTAAGTCTTCCTTCCTCCACATTCTTCTGGACCAGGGGCTTAAGGCCAGGTTCGTAAATGGGGATATGGCCGGAACGGAGTTTATCTATTTTTTCATCTATTTTGTCAACGCAGATTACGTGATGGCCAAACTCTGAAAAACAGGTGCCGGTTACCAGCCCCACGTATCCTGTGCCTATCATTGTTATATTCATTTAGCGAATTTCCCTTTCCCCTTAGTCTCTTTCCTGGAATCTTTTTACTTCCTTCTGGAGCTTTTTAATTTCCTTCTGAATTTCCTCGTATTCCTTCATCTTGCGCTTAAGAAAGCTTAGTGTGACGCGCGCCTTTTCTTCTATGCCATCCGGGGTCAGTATATAGGAATACGCCTTTTTGTTACCGTCGCGATAAAATTCCCGGACCTTCAGCCATCCCTTGGACATCAGGGCCCGAATACAGTAATTTACTTTTCCAAGACTGATACCAAGGGACTGGGCAATTGCCCGCTGGGTCATATCCGGGTTTTCCTGGAGAAGGCTCAGGAGTTTATAGCGAAGCCCGTCATCAAGCATCTTAATTTATAAAGAATTTTTGTAACTGTTCAGCGTCCTTGGAAAATCTTTGCGTCCTTTGCGTCTTGAGTAAAGCGAACCGTTAAAGAACAAAAATTGGACCGCAAAGGCACAAAGGACGCAAAGGTAATTATGCTTTCCCCATCGGGGGGACCGATGAAGAAATAACA
>QOAL01000078.1 GCA_003978135.1 Thermodesulfatator sp. | reverse complement strand
TGGAAGTGTCACGTGGAACCCTCCTGAGCGGCTTTCCATGGGCCTGCCTGGCATACAGCCTCTGCCGCTTTCCGTTTCTCATTCAAACTGCAGACATATGGGGTCCCTACGGGATAGGTTTTACTATTGTGCTCGTCAATCTGGCCATCTGGCACGTTCATGTTTCCATGAAGGTCAGGACATCAAAACCTTCCTGTCACAGCGCCATATGGTCTGTTGCCCTGGCGCTGTGCCTCATGGGCTTTATACTCGTATATGGAAATCACAAGTCATCCCACCCCTGGCAGGGAAATGTCAGGGTAGCTGCCATCCAGGGGGCCTTTGACCAGAGCGTAAAGTGGGATCCGGCCTACCGCCTTGCCACCATGGAACGATATACAAGCCTCACCAAAAAGGCGAAGCAGCAATTCCCTGATCTCTCCCTGGTCGTATGGCCGGAAACCGCCATGCCCTTTTATTTTCAGGAGGGAGGACAACTTAAAAAGGAAATAGAAGGCCTTGCCAGGGAGCTGCATGTTAGCATTCTTTTTGGGAATCCATCCTATTTTTACGATTCCACAGGCAGGCTCCGATACAGAAACAGTGCTTATCTCCTGGGGCCAGACGGTTCGAGTCGCGGCAGATATGACAAGCAGCACCTGGTACCATTTGGTGAATACATGCCATGGGGCAAACTTACTTCATGGGCCAGGGATTTTGTGCCCACGGCTGGAGATTTCAGTGCAGGCAGAAATCCGGCCCCCCTGGCAAGCGGCAATTTCAGAATAGGAGTTATGATATGTTTCGAAAGTATATTTCCAGAAATTTCCGCCAAAGAGGTTAAAAAGGGTGCCAATATTTTAGCTGTTATAACCAATGACGCCTGGTTCGGCCGCACTGCGGCTCCTTTTCAGCATGCAGACATGGCGGTTTTCAGGGCTGTTGAAACCAGGAGATGGCTAATCAGGGCTGCCAATACCGGTGTAAGCAGGATTATTGCCCCTTCAGGTAAAATTATGGCTTCCACCCAGCTTTTCACCCCCTGTTTTATTTCAGGGCTTGTGCGGCTTGAACATGGAAAAACCTTTTTTGTAAGATATGGTGCCTATTGGTTTTTTCTGCTCAACTTGTTATTTATTTTAATGAATTATATAAAAACTTGGTTAGAAAAGAGGAATGATCATGGTAAAAACAGCACAGGCTAAGGCAAGCATAGATATCCAGGACCTTAAAGGCAGGCTTTCAGAGGCAGGCAAAAAGATCGCCTTGTTAAGAGGCTATCTTTGATCGGCAGAAGCCGGATGAACGACTTGCTGAGATAGAAAAAATCATGCTTAAGCCGGGTTTTTGGGACAGCCCGGAATCCAAACATTTCCTTCAGGAACGCTCCATCATTACCAGGCAGAAGGAGGTCGTGGAAGACCTTGAGGAGCGCCAGGAAGAACTCTGGCTTCTCCTGGAGATGGCCCAGGAAGAAGATGATGAGAGCACCCTCAAAGAAGTCAAAAGGGATCTCAAGAAACTTGAGCATGACATAAAGCGCGCGGAACTCCAGAGGCTTCTTTCCGGGGAACACGATGCCAGCAATGCTATTGTAACCATTCATCCAGGAGCAGGAGGGACAGAGGCCCAGGACTGGGCTGACATGCTTCTAAGAATGTATCTCAGGTGGAGCGAGCGTCAGGGTTTTGATGTTCGCATGCTGGACCTGATGCCTGGAGAGGAGGCGGGCATAAAGAGTGCGACATTCCTGGTAAAGGGCCAGTTCGCATACGGCTACCTGAAATCAGAGGCAGGCGTACACAGGCTTGTGCGTATTTCTCCCTTTGACGCCTCTGGCCGCAGGCATACATCCTTCGCGTCGGTTTTTGTAGTTCCCGAGCTGGACGAATCCATTGACGTCCATATAGATGAAAAAGATCTTCGCATAGACACCTACAGGGCCAGTGGCGCAGGCGGCCAACATGTCAACAAGACGAGCTCTGCTGTCAGGATCACCCATTTGCCCACTGGGATAGTGGTCCAGTGCCAGAATGAAAGAAGCCAGCACAAAAACAAGGCCATAGCCATGAAAATTCTCAAGGCGCGCCTTTACGAACAGGAGCAGGAAAAGAGGGACCAGGAAAAACAGCGCCTCCACGATGAAAAAAAGGACATTGGCTGGGGAAGCCAGATCCGCTCCTATGTTATGCATCCATACCAGATGGTCAAAGACCACCGTACACGTATTGAAACCGGCAAGGTAAACGATGTCATGGACGGAGATCTGGACATGTTTATCGAGGCATCACTTGAACAGGGTGCGGATTCCAGGCTGGCTCATGCCTCGTCTTCATAACGTATTTCACCGGTGTTTATCCTGATCCTGTTGCCATCGTCAAGCAGGAGGTTCAGGGTGCCGTCCTTGTTTATTCCAAGTGCAGTACCAGGGTCTCCCGGGCCTTTTTCAAGGTCCATCCCAAACCTGACCCTTCTGTTTTCCACATGACACAGGGCCCTGAAGGCACGAATTACATTGCTCGGTTGTTCTGGCGGAATATCCTCGGAAAGCACGCCTGCCTCCCATTCATGCAATATGGCAAAATTAATGGCAATCCTCGAGATAATATGTCTGCCCAGGTCTATAACAGGCCATTCACAGCCTGTTTCCAGGAAAAGAGAGGTGGCCTCGGATCGAAGATGTTCTGGGAAATATTCCTGGTTAACATTTAACCCGATTCCAATAATTATATACCTTTCGCCAAGTCCAGGCGTGCAGAGAGTTTCTGCCAGGATCCCTCCTGCCTTCCTGCCCCTTATCAGTATATCATTCAGCCATCTGATAGAAGCGCCCACACCCCATTCCCTGATGATCTGACATACAGAAACACCTGTTGCTATGTTGTAAAGCTGCCAGTTTTTCTCCATAAGACCCGGGAACAGGGCAAGGCAGAGATAAATGCCCCCGGGATCTGCCTGCCACTTCCTCTTCATCCGTCCCCTGGCTGCTGTAAGGCGTCTTGACCACCAGATTCGGCCATTTGGAAAGGCACGCCCCAACGCATCTGCATCCATGATTGCCTGACGTGCCAGCTCCATGAGACGATCCACCTTGCGCCTAAAAAATATCTCCTGGACAAAATCAGCTGATCGGCGCCTGATCCGATCCCTTCTTGCAGATCCCTGGATAATAAGGGGGAGATCTGCCTCAAGTTGGATTATTATCTCCTTTTTCAGGCTGAAATCGGGCTGTATGTCATTTGAAAAACTGTATTCCCTTTTACCTTTTTGTATTCCTACCATGGCTGGACAGTTGTGGTCCCGTGATTATTTTCTTAATAACATACCAGGAAAACTTTTTCTTTCCTGGCTAACAACTTCACCCTTTAAGGAGATTAGAGATATGGTTATCAGAAGGCCGGCCGTAGCCAATCAATTTTACGA
>QOAL01000180.1 GCA_003978135.1 Thermodesulfatator sp. | reverse complement strand
TGAAATTTATAACTTTTATGCTGAGAAAATAAGTGAAATGGCAAAATTTATGCTTTCTCACTCATCCAAGAGATTCACCCTGCACTACTCAAAGATGCAGTTATGAGTCCAGGCGGTACTGATGATGATGCCGATTTTCCGTATGCCTCTGCTGTAACATCTCTTGTTGCCCTGAAGCAGGCCAGGTATGTCCGTGAAGACCAGCCTGAAGACGGAAGGGCCTATGTGTTTTACCAGCACATGAGGTCTGTGGGCCAGTATGAATACTTCTACAAGGCCCTCCAGGATGACCCGGGTATCTTCCTTACCAAGGGTGCAGTTACAGAGGTCAAGGCAGAAGGAGACGGCCTTAACGTTACAGTAGAAAACACCATACTTGGCGAAGATATAAACGTGGATGTGGATCTGGTAGTACTTGGCACAGGCATGGTTCCCACAACAAGGGATGAGGCCGTTGTCAATCTCGCCTACCGCCAGGGACCAGCCTTCCGTGATCTTGACCTGTTCGGCGGATACTGCGACTCCAATTTCATCTGCTTTCCCTATGAAACAAGGCGTACCGGTATCTATGCAGCAGGTGGAGTAAGAAGGTGTATGACCATCGAAGAGGCCATGGAAGATGCCACTGGTGCAGCTCTCAAGGCAATTCAGTCAGTGGTGGCAGCTGAAGAAGGTCATGCGGTTCACCCGCGTACCTGGGATTTTGACTATCCGGATTTCTACTTCCAGCGCTGTACCCAGTGTAAACGCTGTACAGAAGAATGTCCTTTCGGCGCCTTGGACGACGACGAGAAGGGTACACCAAAACCCAATCCCACAAGGTGCCGTCGCTGCGGAACCTGCATGGGCGCATGTCCTGAGCGTATCATAGGCTTCAAGGACTACAATATTGATGTAGTAGGCTCCATGATAAAGGCAGTGGAAGTACCTGACGACGATGAAGACAAGCTCAGGATGATATGCTTTGTCTGTGAAAACGACGCGTATCCTGCCCTGGAAAATGCAGCCAGAAAGGGCCTTTCCTGGTCACCACTGGTCAGGATCATCCCTGTACGCTGTCTTGGCTCTGTGAATGTTTCCTGGATCAAGGATGCCATGTCAAGCGGTATGGACGGGGCGCTGCTGCTTGGCTGCAAGTTTGGTGACGAGTACCAGTGTCACTTTGTAAAGGGCAGTGAGCTTGCCAACAGGCGTATGGATAACGTTGCCGAGTCTCTCCAATCCCTCGGGATGGAAGCGGAAAGAGTCAGGCTCGTGGAGATTGCTATTGACGAGTATGACAAAGTTCCTGAAATAATAAATTCATTCGTTGATGATGTTCTGGAAATGGGACCCAATCCCTTCAAAGGCTGGTAGGAGGTACCTGAAATGGCTGACACAAAAAAGATACAGCCGGATTTATCGTTCATTAAGGGGGTTATGGCCGCTGGCGGTGACACAGTCAACAAGTGTTACCAGTGTGCGACCTGTTCAGTAGTTTGTCCGCTGTCCACTGAAGACAGGCCATTTCCGAGGAAGGAAATGCTCTGGGCACAGTGGGGTCTGGCAGACAAGATAGCCGGAGACGCGGATGTCTGGCTTTGCCACCAGTGTGGTGACTGCTCGGCATACTGTCCCAGGGATGCAAAGCCTGGCGATGTCCTTGGTGCTATCCGTCTTAATGCCATCAAGCATTATGCTGAACCAAAGGCACTGGCAGACCTGCTTACCAATACTGCCGGTGTACTGGGCACAGTAATCGCTGCATTCGTTGTATGGTATATTGTTGCATTTCTGTGGTCTCTTCACACAGGAGTGGATTTCCCCTTTCCAAAGGGAGAGGTAAATTACCACGAGTATTTCACCTTCATTCCCATTGATATCGTGGTGCTGCCCATAGTGGGCCTGGTTGTCTGGGCCTCCTATAAGGGGGTAACCAACTTCTGGGCTGATATCAGTAAGGGCTCTGGAATTGTATCCTATACGGGCACTGGCTCCACACCGCCTCTGGGCATACTGTTTACCAAGTATGCAATTCCTGCCTTCCAGGAAATACTGTCTCACAAGCGTTTTGAGGAATGCGGCCAGACGGCTGAAAGGGCGAAGGGGCACAAGCTACTTCTCTGGTCCTTTATAATGCTGTTCATAGTTACCACAGTGGTCTTTATCCTTAACGACATAATCTATGTGCCGTTCCTTGGTGAGGAATTTACACCCATGCCGCTTTACAACCCCATAAAGATATTTGCCAACATAGCGGCCATCATGCTTATTGTAGGCGCATGGCTCATCATAAAGATGAGGAAGCAGAAGACAGCAGAAGGTGTACTGAAGAGTTCCGAGCAGGACTGGATACTTATATGGCTTATCTTCTCCGTGGGCATAACAGGTGTTGCAGCAGAGCTTTTCAGGCTCATGGGCATAGGAGGGATTGCATATCCAACCTACATACTCCATCTTGCCACTGTTGTTACGCTCTTTCTTGCTGTTCCTTACAGTAAATTTGCCCACTTGCTTTACAGGACTACCGCTTATGTCTATCAGCGTTACGAAGAAGACATGAAGGCTGGAAAGGCCGGATTTGGACTGGAAGTGCCAGTTAATCCAGTGGGCCCACCGCCTGAAAAGGAAGAAGAAAAGTCCGAAGAAGCTGAGGAGAAACAGGAGGAGGCAAAGGAGGAAGAAAAGGCCTAAGTTCCGTTCCTCTTTTGGAAAAAATATGTAAATTCATGGGGCCTTTCTAAGGCCCCATTTTTATTGGTCTGAAAAAAGGCTTGCAATTTCATTTTTACATACTATTATTTTCTGCTCAGCTTGGGCTGGCGTAGCTCAATCGGTAGAGCAGCTGATTTGTAATCAGCAGGTTGCGGGTTCGAGTCCCATCGCCAGCTCCATGAAAACGATGTGGAGAGGTACCCGAGTGGCCAAAGGGGACAGACTGTAAATCTGTTGGCGATGCCTTCGGAGGTTCGAATCCTCCCCTCTCCACCACCCTTGATTTCATTTATTATGAAAATTGATCCTGTGCATGGGGCAACCGGATCAAGATTATTGTTGTTTTTACTGTTGCGGGAATAGCTCAATTGGCTAGAGCATCAGCCTTCCAAGCTGAGGGTTGCGGGTTCGAGTCCCGTTTCCCGCTCCAGAATTATTGCCCACGTAGCTCAGTCGGTAGAGCACTTCCTTGGTAAGGAAGAGGTCACCGGTTCAATCCCGGTCGTGGGCTCCATATAGGGCATGGGATACAACAGAAACCATAGTATTACCCGACAGTTAAAATATTTGAGGAGCAGCACACCATGAGCAAGGAGAAATTTGAGCGTACGAAGCCGCATGTAAACGTAGGCACCATAGGTCACATAGACCATGGAAAGACTACATTGACAGCAGCCATAACAAGGGTGCTGGCCTTAAAGGGCTGGGCTGAT
>QOAL01000162.1 GCA_003978135.1 Thermodesulfatator sp. | reverse complement strand
GATGATGTATGTTGGTTTTTTGGAAAATTTGTTAGTGAGACACTGGCTCGAAAAAGCCCGTTAATTTTCAGGTTATGACGTTGCCTGATTAATTTTTCTCATGTGTCCGGTTTTAATTAATTTTCATCTTTTTTCTCAATTCTTTAAAAAAAACCGCGCTCAAACGCAATTTTCCTGTTTGAAATTATATAAAAAGGTGGAAAAAATTTCCTGAGATGTTTTGACGTTTTTGCAATTTAATATTATTTTGAATCCTGAATACAAATTCAGTTATTAAAAAAGTGGGCTAAAAGGCGAGGAGCACTTCCTCGAACAAATTTAATTTCAAGGAAAGGAAAAAGTGATGGATAGCGTATCAATCTTACAGACACTGGCAAATGCGTATCTTTATGGCTGGGCTGGAGCGGCAGTCTTTTTCGTATTGTTTATTATAGTTTTAAGGCAAAACACCTCCAAAACCACGCTTGTCAGCAAGCTGAAGAAAGAAAACAAGGACATGGAACAGCAGCTTGCCGAAAGCAGTGAAAAAATCAGTGACCTGGAAGCAAAGGTGGAAAGTCTTACAGGTGAAGCCGAGGAAAGGGCAGCTGAAATCAGCAGGCTTGAGGACCGTCTTGCATCTGCCGAAAAGGAACTTGGTGAAAAGACTGAAAAGCTGAAAAATATCGATAATGAACTATCCAGCTGCAGGAAGGAAAATGCTGAAATCAAGACCAAGGTCTCAGAGCTGGAGAAAAAGACTTCCGAGCAGGAAATAGCCATTCGCGAAAAAGATAATGAAATAGCAAGTCTTGTGGAAAAGGCCGAGAGCCTTGGAACAGAGCTGGAAGAAGTCAGGGAGAACCTCACCCTTGCCACCCTCTACATCCACATGAAGAAACTCTATGATGAATACATGCAGGATTACACACAGAATATCCTCAAGGGTATCAACACCATGAAGATTTCCGACCTTGATATGGCGACCGCTCAGGCAATCTTCGAACACGCCATGAACTCTTTCTTTAATGCCGGAGGACAACCTGTCCAGGAAGAAGAGCAGACATCCAACGAGGCAGAAGAAGAGACCGATACCAACGGTTGATTGTCCACTAATCCATTGATTTTGTTATTCGTTTCTTATCAGCAGGAGGAATTAAAATGAGCACAGCTGTATATGTCTTTTATTCAATATTCTCTTTTATTTGTTCTCTCATATTCTTATTAGCATGTGGTGCAGGCCTTTATTCCCTGTACCTGACAAAGACCCAGCAGCCCATGGAAGAAGAGCCCAAAGGGCGCCTTGCCTTTCTATACAAGAAAAAGATGGGCATCTACCTGTTAATAATAGGTTTCATTTTCGGAATAGTAGGCTATAGGACACAACCAACAAAAATGGTTCCAGCCTCGGAAACCCAAAAGGAGGAGGTCAAGGAAACTCAAAAGGCCTCTGCTGAGCACCAGGCTGAAAAGACCCGTGAAGCCAAGGTAGAGAAAAAGGCCGAAAAGGCTGTTGAAAAAGAGACCAAGACGAAGCCGGCTTCAAATGACAGGGTAGCCGAGCTGGAGAAACAGGTAGCAGAACTCAAAGGGCAACTTGAGACCAAGGACCAGGAACTTACCTTGTTGAACCAGGAATTGTCCAAACTAAAGGCCGAGGTCGCCAAGAAAGAATCAGAATACTTAAAAAATCAGACTGAAATTGCCAAGCTCAAGGATGAAATAGTCACGCTGCAGGCAATAAACCGCAAAAGTATAGTTCCTCCTGTCCAGGCATCAAAGGCCATGGCAAAGAAGCTTCGGGAAACAAGAGAAGAACTGGAACAAGCCAAGAAGAACATCCAGGCACTGGAAAGCCAGTTGAAGGCAGCACAAGAAAAGCTCAAAGCAGCTCAGGCTGCCGCAGGCAAGGCTCTGAAGGCTCAAGAGCTGGAAAAACAGCTGGAAAAGGTCAGCGGCGAGCTTAAGGCTGCCCAAAAGGCTGCTGCAACCTACAAAACCGAGCTGGAAAAGGTAAAAACAGAGCTTGCAAAGGCCAAGGAAGAGGCTGCATCTGCCAATGCGAAACTGAAAAAGATTGAGGCCCAGGTTAAAACATTAGAGAAGGACAGGGATGCCCTTAAGGCCAAGCTCGTGAAGACAGAGGCCGCACTGGCAACAGTCACCAAGGAAAAAGAGGCCCTGGAGAAACAGGTAGGAATCCTTCAGAAAAAGCTTAAAACAGCAAGGAATCCATTGGCCCTTGAAAAGAAGCTGGAAGCAGTTCAGTCAAGAATCAAGGCCCTTGAAGGGGAAAACAAGCTGCTTAAAGAACAGCTTAAGAGCATGAACGATGCTATTAATATGAAGATTATCTCCCTTACAGAACTGAATTCCAAATATCAGCTTCTGCAGGCGCAGACCCAGGATCTAAATAACAAGATCAAGGCCCTGATGGATGCCAACCAGGCACTTCAGGATAACATCGCATTTTTCAAAACCAAGGTAACCACCCTGGAAAATGAGATCAGAACAAAAAATACCATTATCCAGGAACTGCAGAAAAAACTGGCAAAAACCAAGGTTGGAAATGCTCCAATTTCCATTGTTCCTGCCGTAAAGGCTGTACCTGCAGAACCCAAAGGAAAACCAAAGGCAGCTACAAAGGCAGAGGAAACAAACAAGCCCGCCGAGAAATAAGAAATAATTAATTTACCTAAAATTACAGGCCTGGCAGCCGAAGCTGTCAGGCCTTTTTTTGTTGTTGATATTACCGAATTGCAGCTCGCCAACTCTAGCCCACTGATGGGCTACAAGTACAATTTTTTTGCTGTCAAACTTGTGAGGGGCACCAAGAAAGAACCCCTGCGTCTAAGCAGACGGGGCATGATAATTCATGTCGGCATCAATTGCCGCTGGAAAGATGATTGGCTACAATCTCGCCACCTTTGAAACGAAAAGAAAGATTTTCCACCTGTTTCTCGAGTATCATATAAGCTGCTGCAATTTGAATTTTGCAATTTGGAAAAGCGGTCTTTAAAATGGTCACCGTTGCCTTTTCCATTTCTCCAAGGTCAGCCTCAAGCTCCCGTATCACGACCTTGTTTGCTTCCATGGCTGACACCAAAGATTTGGCTGCTTCAAGAAGCTGTTGCCTCAGGTTTTTCATCTTCTGGTCGAGGCAGCCCTTTGCTGCCTCTATTTTTTTAAGCTTGGCCAGTCCATCCTTGATAACAGCTAGTTTGGCTGCATGTTTTTCCTGTTCCTTTACCAAGGCCTCATAATGTCGCTCGAGCAGCGGATTTACTCCCACTGCTATTTCAGTGCGAACATTGGCTGCTGTGCCGGCCACCTGGGTGGTCAGTGAACCTCCAAGTTTAACACTTCCCCCTGCAATCAGCCCCTTGCCTCCTGAGACAACCACTGACCCTTCAACCTGGCAACGGGCGTCCAGAATGTAATCTTCGACCTTTAAATCTCCGCCGGAAA
>QOAL01000130.1 GCA_003978135.1 Thermodesulfatator sp. | reverse complement strand
ACAAGCTCCAGGAGGCTCAGAACAAATACGGATTTCTTAAAAGGGGACAGCGCATACTGGACCTGGGCGCTGCCCCTGGTTCCTGGACAAAATACGCTTCAAGGGTGGTGGGGCCACAGGGTAAGGTGGTTGCCCTTGATCTCCACAGACTCAGGGTCAATGGTCCCAATATCGAGTTCATAAAGACGGATATCTTTTCCATTTTGCCAGAGGAGTTTTTAGAGAAATTCGGGATGTTTAACGTGGTTTTGAGCGACATGGCGCCAAAGACAAGTGGACGGAAGGATCTTGATCATTTCCGTTCCCTGGAGCTTGCCGGCCATGCATTCAGGATTGCAACAATGACCCTGGACCAAGGAGGTGTGTTTTTCTGTAAGGTTTTTGAAGGAGAAGATCTGCCTTCCTTTAGAAAGGAACTCCAGGTTTTTTTCAGGTCTGTTAAGCTTTTCAAGCCCAAAAGCTCCAGGACCGAGAGTGTTGAAAAGTTTTTGTTGGGCCGGGGCAGAAAGGTATAGGACAATGGCTGGGCTTTACGTCCATGTCCCGTTTTGCAGAAAAAAATGCAGTTACTGCTCCTTTGTATCCTTTTCGGGACGAAACGCCCTGATGAAGGACTATTTCCAGGCCCTCAGGAAGGAAATATCTCTCTGGGGAGAAAGCGGCAGGGTTCAGGACCTGGTATTTGATTCCATCTACATAGGCGGGGGTACTCCGTCTTTGGCTCCTGTTGAATATATCTGCCAGCTGCTGGAACACGCATTCAAGGTCTTAAACTTCAAGGCCATGCCGCACTTGGAGGTTACCATGGAATGCAATCCTGATTCAGTTGATGGGGCAAGGCTCCTAGAACTCAGGAAAAGCGGGCTTAACAGGGTAAGCCTTGGTGTCCAGTCCATGTCTGAAAGGGATCTGGAGTTTCTCGGAAGAATACACGGAAACAGCCAGGTTATTGATGCAGTTCACGCCATCAGGGAGGCGGGCATTGAAAATATGAGCCTGGATCTCATATATTCCATACCTGGCCAGGATGAAGCTGCTCTTGCAGACTGCCTGGCCAGGGTGTTTGACCTGGATCCAGAACATCTTTCCTGTTACGAACTGAGTGTTGAGGAAGGGACGCCCCTGGAACAGGCGGCACGCAGGGGAGATTTTCGCATGCCTTCACAGGAAACAAGGCTTTCCCTCACCCTCCTTGTTGAAAAAGAACTTCGTGCACACGGATACAAACAATACGAGATATCCAATTATTCAAGGCCGGGTTTTGAGTGCAGACACAATATAGGCTACTGGACAGGCAGGGAGTATGTAGGTATCGGCTGTTCTGCCTGCTCCTTTGTAGCCAAGAGGAGGATAAGAAACCTGGAAGGTCTCGAGGCTTATATGAACGCAGTCATGCATGGCAGATTGCCCTGTGATAAACTGGAGGAACTTGATAGAGAATCCATGTTTCGCGAGGCCTTTGTAATATTTCTCAGGATGAACCAGGGAGCTGATCTTCATGAGCTGGCAGAGAGATTTGGAATAGAGCCTAATGCATATTATGGAAGCCTTCTTGAACAAATGGTAAGTAATGGGCTGATGTATTCCTTTAACCGGGGCAGAAGGATTGCCCTGACCCCAAGGGGCCGTCATATTGCAAATTATGTTCTCAGCCATTTTGTCTGACATGGTTCTGAAATTCACTGCCGCGGCTGTTGCGTCTTTATTGGCCACTGCCATTCTTGCAGGCTGCACTCCGAATTTCAGGAAAGGATTATCGGACACGGTCTGCGGTCTGGATGTCAAGATTATTTCATATCACGTTAAAAGGCATTACAAGCTGATAGAAGAGCTTGTATCAAGGCTGTATGCGAAAAATCCGGTCTATGAACCGGATAAGCAAAAACGCATGGCAAAGATAAATTCAATTTTCAACAGGGGCGGGGTTGTGTACCCCCAGGTTGAAAATCTTTTATCTTATCAGCTTTTAACCCAGGCCTTTTCTGAAACGCCTTTGGTACATGACCGGGTATTTCTCCTGGGTTTGGGACTTAAGAAGGGCATAGACGAGGGATATGCAACTGGCGGCAGCGTGTTTCTTACCGGCTGCCAGATAGACTCAGGACGACTCCAGCGGCTTTATAGCAACATGGTACAGGCCAACTGGAGACTCAAGACCTATACGGACAAGAATGGGCGGCTACTTTTCATCACCAATGAGGCTGGAGAAAATGGTTACATCAATATGGGTTTTGAAGTTATAATGACCCGGATGCTCACAAGGATAGAAGATGACATATATCTAAGGAGCGGGCTTGAAAAAAATCTTGCATTCAGGCTGAGTACCATCTTTGTCTCGGTCATTTGAATGCAGGCATTCACAGGGCTGCACATCAGCCGTATTGGCTGGCGTGAGCAGTATTAGGTAGTGCATTTAACTTCAAGGCACAGAGAATGCGAATCATAATCTTAGAAAAAAAGGAGCTATAAGGAATGTCAGATGGTCCCGAAGCATATATGGATGGATCCAAGAAATTGACAGATGACGATACCTTCTGTTTTTCATGTACACCTGAAAAAAAATGTTTTACCAGGTGCTGCCACGACCTGAACCTGCTTCTCATGCCCTATGACATAATGGTGCTGAAAAACAGGCTGGGCATGAAATCAGGTGATTTTCTAAAAAAATATACATCAGTACACGTGGGGTTTGAATCAGGGCTTCCGGTTATAATGCTCAAGATGGAAGGGCCTTATCTTAAATGTCCCTTCCTGGAAGAAGGCAAGGGATGTTCCATATACGATGCGCGCCCTGGTGCCTGCAGGACATATCCCCTGGCGAGAATGGCAAGGCGCAGCAAGGACATGGAAGGAGTGGAAGAGTTCTTTTTCGTGGTTAGGGAGCCTGACTGTCTGGGTTTCAAGGATTGTCGTACCTGGACTATCAGGGAGTGGAAGGAAAACGAAGGCCTCAATGAATACAACGAAATGAATGACATCTTTGGTGAACTCCTTCAGGCCAAGACCGAGGCCGGTATTGAACACCTTACTGCAGACCAGATAGATATTTTCTACATGGGTTGCTACGATATAGATTCATTTAGACAGAATTTTCTGGAGGGCCCGAATCTTGAGCGCTACATGGAAGATCCCCAGGTAATAGAACGCATATCAAATGATGAGAAGGAACTTCTGAAATATGGCATGCGCTGGGTGAAGAAAAAGCTCTTTGAGGGAGGTTGCCTCTCGTGCAACCTTGCTGCCTGCAATACGCCGCAGGCAGGTGCAGACAAGTAGAGCCAGAGATATATCAGGCGTGTTTCCTGTTTGTTATTGGACGAGGAAGGATACGGAGCATGCCGTTTCTTTCAAGGTCTGCCAAGCCCCTGTGCGGGTCATGTAATCTTTCTGGATGACATAGAAAAAAATGGGACATAAGAAGCTTAAAGGCATATTTTCAAGACCGGCA
>QOAL01000017.1 GCA_003978135.1 Thermodesulfatator sp. | reverse complement strand
TGGAACGGGAAAGGGGCATTACCATCAAGGCCCAGACCGTGCGTATCCAGTACAAGGCTCTGAACGGGGAAAAATATCTGCTGAATCTCATTGATACGCCAGGCCATGTTGATTTTTCCTACGAGGTGTCAAGAAGTCTGGCAGCATGCGAGGGCGCATTGCTAGTAGTTGATGCTACCCAGGGAGTAGAAGCCCAGACCCTGGCAAATGTTTACCTTGCCATGGAAAATGATCTTGAAATAATTCCAGTCCTGAACAAGATAGATCTCCCAAGCGCAGAACCCGAGCGGGTAAAACAGGAGATTGAAGATATAATAGGGCTTGACGCCTCCGAAGCAATTCTTGCAAGCGCAAAGGAGGGTATAGGGACACAGGAGGTTCTTGAGGCTATCATCAAAAAGGTTCCGCCACCCGGTGGGCGTCCTGACAGGCCGCTCAAGGCCCTGGTGTTCGACTCCTGGTTTGACCCTTATCAGGGCGTCATAGTACTTGTGAGGATTGTGGAAGGAAGACTGAAAAAGGGCATGCGCCTCAAGATGATGTCAGATGATCGGAAATATGAGGCTCTGCGTATAGGTGTTTTCACTCCGGAGCCCCTGGATCAGGATGAACTGTCTGCAGGCGAGGTGGGTTTCCTGGTGGCAGGTATCAAAAACGTAAGGGATATCAGGATAGGGGATACCATCACTGATCAGAGAAATCCTGCCCACGAGGCCTTGCCGGGTTTCAAACCGGTGAAGGCAATGGTATTTTGCGGCTTGTATCCCGTTGATCCAGGTCAGTATGACCAACTCAAGGAGGCAGTTGAAAAGCTGTGGCTGAATGATCCAGCCTTTTCATACGAACCAGAAAGCTCTGTAGCCCTTGGATTCGGATTCAGGTGCGGTTTTCTTGGCCTTCTACACATGGAAATCGTTCAAGAGCGCCTGGAAAGGGAATTCGGGCTTTCCCTAATAAGTACGGCGCCCGCAGTCGCCTATAGGGTTACTCTCACCACTGGTGAGGAATTTACAATTCATAATCCTGCACAAATGCCTGAGGCACCTAAGATACAAGCAATTGCAGAACCATTTGTAGAAATGGAAATATACGTGCCCAAGAATTTCGTGGGTCCTGTGATGGGGCTATGTGACGAAAAACGCGGCAGACAGCTTGACATGAGGTATCTTTCTTCCGAGCGGGTATTGCTGAAATATGAGCTGCCCTTTAATGAAATCGTTCTGGATTTCTATGACCGACTGAAGTCCATTTCCAGAGGCTATGCATCCATAGATTATGATTTCAGTGAATACAGGCCTGCTGACCTTGTAAAGATGGATATACTCATCAACAAGCAGCCTGTCGATGCACTCTCTGTCATAGTACACAAGGATAAGGCCTATTACAGGGGCAGGGACCTTGTGTCCAGGCTCAGGAAAATCATTCCAAGACAGCTTTTTGAGGTTGTAATACAGGCGGCTGTGGGGAGCAAGATAATAGCCAAGGAACGTGTTCCACCCCTCAGGAAGGATGTGACCGCCAAGTGTTATGGTGGAGATATCACCCGCAAGAGAAAACTTCTGGAAAAGCAAAAGGAGGGTAAGAAGCGCATGAAACAGGTTGGCTCAGTGGAAATTCCCCAGGAAGCCTTCCTGAGTATATTAAAAGTATAGGCATTTCAGCTCACTGTTGTAGATTTTGACACAGAATATTGTGCTTCTGACACCCTTTACATGCATGTTTCACCGCCACATCGGTTGCTCCTTTAAGCAACAGAAATGAAACTGTTATGGCTTGGGCACGCGTTTTAAGCCAATTGCCGATATATGGCTTTGATGTTGCGCGAAACGGCCTGCAGGACTAACATTGCTTTCATGAAACTCCAAGAAGATTACCCTCAGAACAAGATCCTCAATCTCGTAAAGGAATATGCCCAGGCAATACTAATTGCCCTGGTCATCGCACTCTTTGTCCGAAGTTTTGTTTTTCAGGCATTTAAAATCCCCTCGGGCTCCATGATAAAGACGCTTCTTGTGGGGGATCATATACTGGTCAACAAATTTATATACGGTGTGAAAGTTCCCTATTACAGGAAGACAATCCTCAAGGGTAAAGATCCGGCTCGTAGAGACGTAATTGTATTTATCTTTCCCCTGGACAGAAAAAAGGACTTCATAAAAAGGGTGATCGGGGTTGGAGGAGATACTATAAAAATAGTAAACAAGAAGGTTTATGTTAATGGGAAGCTTTTTGATGAGCCTCCCGGCGTGCAACATACAGATCCTAATATCATTCCCGGGAATGTACAGCCCAGGGACAATATGGGCCCCGTCAAGGTTCCTGCTGGAAAGCTTTTTGTAATGGGAGATAACAGGGACCAGAGCTTTGACAGCAGATTTTGGGGGTTTGTGCCCCTTAAGGATGTAAAAGGGAAGGCCTTCATGATCTACTGGAGTTGGGATTCCGAGGCCTTTTCTCCGCGTCTGGAACGTATAGGAAAATGGATAGAATAATAAAACCAGGCCGGTGTTTAGGCTATCCGGCCAGTTTTTCCTTGATTTTGAATCCCAGTATCTCAACTGCCATCAAGTAGACAGAGGAGCCTAATCCGATAAAGAAGAGGCTTACCAATATTGCCGCAAGGTTGTTCTGATATAATGATTTCCTGATTACATAGCCGATCCCGTTTGTGGCTGCCAGGAACTCTGCTACGATTGTTCCAACCATTGCCAGGGTCCCGCTTCCAGCTATGACTGTTATTATTTTGTCCATGTTTTCGAATGTCCTGATAGATAGTTCCATTCTGGAAGTCAGCAGTTTTGTCTCCCTGAAAAAGTGTTCCACATCTACCACTGGGTCGGAAAATATCCCCAGGAAACTGAGGAGCAGCGGAAAATAACATATGAGGGAGGCTATAAGCAGTCTGGATGCCAGCCCGTCGCCGAGAAAAATAAACACAATTGGCGCAATGGCAACAACAGGATAGGCCTGCAGATTGTACGCGGCTGTTTTAACCATGCTGGAAAATCTGGAACCTGTTCTGGCCAAGAATGCCACTATGACGGCGAGGAATATGGCAAGTACATGCCCTGCGATTGCAACCAGGGTGGTGTTAATGGCCGGAAGCAGGAAGTCAGCCCATTTGGTAGTGAACAACAGGAATATTTCTTCTGGTGGCGGAATAAGATAATCCGAAAGGCCAGCAAAATACTTGATTGCAAACAATACCAAGAGGCCTGAAGTAAAAATACAAATAAACTGTACGAGTCTCATGGTACCTTCAATCAGGTACTCCTGGAAGATGCCCGGAGTATGTCCAGGACCTTGCCTTGGAGATTTTCATCCTCCCTGCCAGTGGCCGTTTCCAGGTCCAAGCCATCTATCACAGTAAGTCCGGAGATAGCCGTCTGTCCGGCTTGGGGAAAGACAAATATGGCCTTTGAAAAGAGAACAACTTCATGTGCATTGTGAGAGATATAGATGAATGT
>QOAL01000084.1 GCA_003978135.1 Thermodesulfatator sp. | reverse complement strand
TTTCCTTGAGTATTGCAACAATTGCAAGATCATCCACCTGGAGAAGGTCCTCGAATTTGAACATGAGCTTTCTTATCTCTTCTGCCAGCTCTTCTGATGTATCTTCTATCTGTTCCATGAGGGTGTCTTCAAGATTCCGTTCCACACTGTTCAGGATCTCTGCCACTTTCTCAGCACCACCCACCTTGGTGGCATCACTCATCTCCACGGCAAAGAGTTCTTCTTCCAGGACCCTGTCTATTTCAGCTATAATCTCGGGACTTATCTTGTCCAGATGGGCTATCCTCAGCATCACGTCTGCCTGCAGCTTGTCATTAAGTTCCTCAAGTATTTCAGCAGCCAGAGAAGGATCAAGATGGGCAAGTATCACGGCAATGGTCTGGGGATGTTCGTTGCTGAGAAAATTCACTATGACTTTTGGCTCAAGACTGGACAGCTTTTGAAATGTGGAGGGATGGAGCTGTCTCATTATGTCTTCATAAATCTGTTTAGCCTGTTCCTCCGGCATGGATGAAAACAGGACCTTTTTAAGGAACTCCTCAACAGGAACACTCACCTCGCCCTGCACCATGGCCATTTTTGCCCTGACTTCATCCAGGACCTTTTGCACGGCCTCTCCGGGAATGTGCTGTATCTGAGCCATAATGGAGGATACACTTCGAACCTCGTCCTCTTTCAGGTACCTGAATACCTCAGCAGTAAAGGCCTCCCCCATGGCTAGTAAAAATACGGCAGCCTTGGCCGGCCCCTTGGGATCCTTCAGGTCTGCAATATCAGGTATTGTCTGCATCTTCTTCTGAACCTTTCTGCTTTTCCCTGAGCCATACCTTTATCAAGGCGGCAGCCCTTTCAGGATATTCACTGGCAAGATCCCTTAATTCCCCTGTGACATCAGGAACCGGCTCAAAACTGGGCGCCGGGGCAGAAACCCCTTCCGGGCCTGCCCCTTCAAGGGCAGGAGTCTCAGGCTGGGGGATTTCCTCAGGAGGTCTGAGCACAAAACGATTGAGAAGAGGCTTCAGTATGGCAAAGATAAAAATCAGTGCGAGAATGAGATTAGCCACTGGCCTTAGAAATCTTGAGAAGATGTCCACTGTCTTTTCCAGCACTCCTGCAACTGGGGTTTTTTCCGAAAACGGTACGTTTACAACACTGACCTCATCTCCCCTGTCATCGCTGAACCCCATGGCGGTCTTGACTATCTGTTCGAGGCTTGCAATTTCCTCGGGTGTCCTGGGCTCATAAACGGTCTTCCCCTTTTCCGTCCTATACTTGCCGTCAACCATGACAGCCACTGAAAGCCTCTTCAGGCTGCCTACTGACCCTAAAATCTGGCGCTGAATCCTTGTTACTTCGTAATTCGTGGTCTCCTTGCGCCTGATGGTCCGGCTGCCTTCCTGACCTTCTCCCAAATTGCCCTGGAGCTTGTCAGCAAGTCCTCCCTTAACCCCTGGCACACCACCTGTAACATCCTGTTTCAGGGTTTCCTCGCTTTTCTGCTCACTTCTGATAGCTGTTGCGTCTGGATCGAACCTATCTTCACTGGTCTTCACCTGGTTAAAATCCACCAGGGCAGAAACCCTGACTACAGCCTTGTGTTCTCCCAGGGCATCGTCCAGCATACTCTGTATCTTGTGCTTGAAATAATCCTCGAGCCGCCTTCTGTAGGCAAGCCGCAGGCTGGTCTGGGCCTTCAGCGGATCCGACACATTTGCCTTGTATTCATAAAGTACGTTCCCAGCCGTATCCACCACAGATACATTTTCCTTTTTCAGTCTGGGAACTGCAGACGAGACCAGGTGTACTATGGCCTTTATCTGGGTTACAGAAAGCTCTTTACCACGCTTGAGCTCCAGGACCACCGAGGCAGAAGGCTCCTGCTTCTGTGATACAAATAGACTTTCCTTGGGCACGGCAATATGAACTCTTACTGTCTTGACCTGTGGAAAGCGGGAAATGGTCTTTTCCAGCTCTCCCTGCAGGGCCCTCTGGTAGTTTACCTTCTGAACAAAATCCGTTGTGCCCAGATTGGTTTTGTCAAAAATTTCAAAGCCTGCCCCTGAAGACCTGGGCAGTCCTGCTCCTGCAAGGGCCAGCCGAATGTCATACAGCCTGTCCTCAGGAACCTTTACAGTAGAGCCTCCCTTTTCGATCCTGTACGGGACACCTTCCTTTTTCAACCACTGAACAACCTCGCTTGCATCCTTCTGGTCAAGATCTGAATAGAGTGTCTTGTAAGTAGGGGCATTTATAAAAAAAAACATTGCTGCAAAACCAAGCAGCACTCCGGCAGCTACAATCCCCGATATGATCTTCTGCCTTGAACTCAGATCCTCGTAAAGTTTCTTGAGCTGTGCCAAATAATCAGCAGGCTTTGCCATAATGTTTTTTCCTCCTCCTCAGCCCTTAAACTTACACTTGGAGTCTCATTATCTCTTCATAGGCGCTCAGGGCCTTGTTCCTGATCTGCAGAAACAGCTTGAAAGAGATGTCGGCCTTGGTAATGGCTATCATGGTCTCGGGTACGTCAACTTCACGGCCTGACGCCAGCCCTGCTGCCATTTCGTCTGCACGGTTCAGGCTGGCATTCAATTTTTCCAGGCCCTGGCTAAGTAAGGTGGAAAAATCTTTTTTCTCTTCCCCTGACACTTCATTTTTGACAGTCTCGCGGGGATCAAATGAAAATTCCTGCAGATGTGCTGGATCAATGTCTATCTTCACTTGCTTTACTCCTTTTCACCTGGGAAACTACCTTGCAATATCAATGGCCTTCATGACCATGGATTTTGCCGTATCTATTGCAGAAATATTGGCCTCAAAGGCCCTCTGGGCACTCATAATATCCACCATTTGTTCCATGACATTGACATTTGGCAGTCTCACAATGCCGTTTTCGTCAGCATCCGGGTGCCCCGGGTCAAAAACTTCCATAAAAGGAGTTTTGTCCTCCCTGATTTCCGTGACCTCCACGGTTTCAAGTGCCTGGGCAAGCCTTTTATCAAAGCTATCTTCCTGCCCTGAAATCATGCCTCCTGTTTCTGCTCGCTCTAAAGGCCTGGATGAAAAGACAACCGATTTAGCCCTGTAGGGGCCGCCTTCAAGGGTCCTGGTAACGTGGGCATTTGCCAGGTTCATGGAAGCGATATTAAGCCTTGTCCTTTCTGCTCTAAGCCCTCTGGAGCTTATCTTGATTGCACTGAAAAGATTCATTATTGCCTTCCTCCTTCTGTGGCAGCCTCTTTCAGGAGCTCAAACTTTTTTACAAGAAGCTGGACTGCAGCCTGGTACTGAAGATTATTTTCAGACAGCTTTGCCATCTGTTCATCCAGGTCCACGTTGTTGGGAACACCTCTTTCAGAAGATGTCACAATCCCCGATGAATCCATGCCGACATGCGCGCCCATGTGGCCCTGATCAGTGACTACCAGGGGAAGCTCTTCCATCTGATCCTGTTTCAGTGGAATAAAAGAGACCCGGCTCCCCTT
>QOAL01000193.1 GCA_003978135.1 Thermodesulfatator sp. | reverse complement strand
TCAATGGGTACACTCTAGGACCGCCTCGAATCGTAGGTGTAATATACACGAAGACGAAATTCGCCACCCACGATCAATGGGGAATACTCCTCCACAAAATGGAGGATGACACTATTGATTGGAGAAGCCTACCTGACGAGATACCAAATCACCTTGTTGCAACCCTCGCAATGTGCCATATAGGCGTACCATTACCACATGATTCCGATGATAAGAATCTCGTCGAGAACAGCTGTAGGAGAGAAATATCATATAAGAACTATAATGGTAAATTCCGAATAGCCAAGAAACTTGCCTTAAGTAGAACTAAAAAATGAGGAAAACCATAGGGAGAATAATGCTCTTTCTAATCGCATGCTCACTAGTAACACTGCCAATTGTGACTAGGACGAGTACAACCGGAACTCCTCCAATTCCTGGAGTACAACCAGTTCACTACTATAGGTACATGATACCAATTCCTGGCGACATATTCAATAGTATCAATATACTGATCGGCGGTCCTCCCGGATATTACCTTTACCTTGACAAGGACTACAATGGCAGCCCTTCCAGCGATGAAAAATTAGGTCAAGCATCCTTGAAGGGAGATTTAAGCTTGACCAGGGAATCCGGGTCAGAGGCATAACGCTTGACAAACAATGGAAATGTCACCTTCTGGAAAACAAGGGCCCCTGCTGCAACAACAACTAACAACCAGATCAAGGGCCAAATGAAACTGTCAGCCGTAACAGTCCTTGAAACCAGATCGACAACAAAGGGGGTTTCCGGGTAGCCGGAAACAAGATGCATGGCCAGGTCGCCGAAAAGAAAGGCTACCAGGCCTGACAGGCTCAGGGTCTTGGTAAAATTCCAGAATTTGCTCCTGAAGCGCTTCCTGAAATTCTCCATGGCTTCAATCTGAAGGGCAAGTTCCCTGACAACATTATCCACCTCCTGCAGCATATGATAAAGCCTCATCCTGGGGGCATCCAGGAGAGATTTTTTCAGTTCGTCACGCTCCTTGGACCAGATCAGGAACTCCTGGGGGACTGTTTTGCCCTCTATTTTTGCAAAGGTGAGATAGATCCTGGGGATATCCTTCCTGCCTGTCATCTGTGACAGGTTCCAGCAGAGGGTTCCATAGGCCCTGAGCAAATCCTCCAGGCTTTCGCACTCGTCAATCCGGTTCAATACGAACCTGACCCGGTCCTCCCCGGCCGCACCCGGCAGGGTGACCCTGAGTACCTTGTAGGTTTCCTTTATCGTGCCGGCCTTGTGAGGATCAAACATGAGCACAATCAGGTCTGAAAGCTTTGCAAGCTCACCTACAACGCCGAGATAATCGTATCCTCTGTCCTTTTCAGTAACAGAATCCAGCATGCCAGGCGTGTCGATGATGGCAATATGCTCCAGAACCGGGGACTTGACCCTTTTCAGGGAAAGGTGAGACAGAAGCTTCTGTCCAAAGCCTCTAAGGGATTCAAAGGGGAACCTTTCATCATTCACCACAGTGCTTCCGGTAAGATCCCCTTCAGGCTCGTCTCCTTCAGGAGCGGTTATTATGGTAAAACTGTCATCCGTAGGTGCCTGCCCTGTCCTCTGTATTTCCTTTCCCAGGAATTCATTGATAAAGGTTGACTTCCCGGAAGAGTAGTTTCCTATGAATAAAACAAGGGGTTTCCATTTTAGTGGCACCAACAGTTCATCAAGATCAAGGCCGTAGTCTTTGAATACCTTGTCCAGTTTCCTGGGAAGTATCTCCTCGAGCTGCCTCTTGAGCTCCATGGCCTTCTTATTTTCTGACATAGCTCAACTCCTGAATATGAAAAAGCCTTCTGTTATCAAAAATATTTGAATACTAAAAAAACTACAGCCTTTTAACCGCAAAACCAACGCCGAACCTGTCCTTTAGAAACTTATCACGATTAAAGCAGCAAGTACAATTTGGAATAATTTAAGCTCACCATGAAATGCATTCAAGTTGAACCGGAAAATATGGCAACGTCAAGGCAAAGCCGGGCTGCTCCTGGACATGCGGCAGCGCTTACTGGGGGAAGCTGCTGCAAGACAGCGTGATCAGGCTGCCCTGTCTGGGGATATCTTATTTCCCGTGTTTCTTCAGATATATCCTGATAGCCGTCAGGGCTGCAGGCGTTATTCCCGAAATCCTTGAAGCCCTCCCCAGGCTTTCAGGCTGAACACGGGCCAGCTTTTCCACCACCTCCCTGGAAAGACCAGGAACCTTACCATAGTCCAGGTCCTGGGGCAGCAACATCTTTTCCCATCTCTTGAACTTCTGAACCTCTTCTTCCTGGCGCCTGATATAGCCCTGGTACTTTGTCTCTATTTCCACCTGATCAAATACATCATGAGGTGGCCTGTCCAGGTCAAACCTCAGGCAGACCGAGTCAAGATCTATTTCAGGGCGCTTTAAAAGTTCAAGGAGTGATGTTCCCTGCTTCAGGGCTGCTGAGCCTTTTGCACTCAGCCAGTCGTTGACCTCCCTGGAAGGGCTTACCCTGAAGGACTCCAGTTTTTTTATGAAACCTTCATAGCAGGCCTTCTTCTCCAAAAATCTTTTCCACTGTGCTTCTCCGACAAGGCCTATTTTCCGTCCCAGGGGAGTAAGGCGCAATCCTGCATTGTCTTCTCTAAGCATAAGCCTATACTCGGCCCTGGATGTGAACATACGATAGGGCTCTTTTGTCCCCTTGGTTACCAGGTCATCTATGAGCACCCCGATATAGCCCTGGGACCTGTCCAGTACAATGGGATCTTCCTCCCTTACCGCCCTTGCCGCGTTTATCCCTGCCATAAGCCCCTGGGCTGCAGCCTCCTCGTAACCTGAAGTACCGTTTATCTGGCCTGCAAAGTAAAGTCCATGAACCAGCCTTGTCTCAAGTGAGGGCCTGAGCTGAATCGGGTCAGCATAATCGTATTCGATTGCATAACCTGGCCTGAGGATCTTTGCATTTTCAAGGCCCTTGATGCTTTTTACCATTTCTATCTGCACATCCACAGGAAGGCTTGTTGGAATGCCGTTGGGATAAATTTCAACAGTGTCCAGGCCTTCCGGTTCGAGAAAGATCTGGTGCCTGGGCTTGTCCCTGAACCTGAATACCTTGTCTTCTATGGATGGACAGTACCTGGCGCCTACGCCCTCTATGATGCCTGTGAAGAGAGGGGAACGCTTAAGGCCCTTGAGGATAATATCATGGGTGCTTTCATTGGTATACGTTATGTAACAGCATACCTGTGGAAGCTCTATGGACTCTGTCATGATGGAAAACCAGGGGGGAGGATCGTCCCCAGCCTGTTTTTCAAGGCCGGAAAAATCTATGCTTCCTGCATGCAGCCTCGGAGTCGTGCCGGTCTTGAGCCTTCCCATCTCAAATCCGAGTTCTGCTATGGAACGTGAAAGGCCATTTGAAGGAGGATCCCCCAGGCGTCCAGCAGGAAAATGCTTGAGCCCTATGTGAATCAGCCCCCTCAGGAACGTGCCTGTGGTCACAATCACTGTGCGGGCGTGGATCTCTTGTCCCACCGTGGTCTCAACCCCGTAAACCCTGCCCTCACGAACCAGGAGCCTGGCCGCCATGGCCTGAATGATATCCAGGCCGGCCTGCTCCTCAAGGACCTTTTTCATCCTGAGCCTGTAGAGAAGCCTGTCAGACTGTGCCCTTCGAGCGCGCACTGCCGGCCCCTTGGACATATTGAGACGCCTGAACTGGATGCCTGTGGCATCAGTGTTCCTTGCCATCTCACCCCCAAGGGCATCTATTTCACAGACCAGATGGCCCTTGGCAAGGCCTCCTACAGCAGGATTACAGCTCATGGCCGCTATGCAGTCAAGATTGATGGTAAGGACACAGGTCACGGCCCCGAGCCTGGCTGCTGCCAGGGCTGCCTCACAGCCGGCATGGCCTGCTCCTACAACGATTACGTCGTATTTCCTGGGATAAACCGACACCTTTCTCAGACCTTTATGTTTTCCCAGATCCTGTCCAGCTCATCCATGGACAGATCTGAAACCTGCCTGCCTGATCTGGCAACCTGCTCTTCAAGCCGGTAGAAACGCCTGCTGAACTTGTCCAGCCCCTTTTTCAGCGCATCCTCAGGGTTTATCCCAAGCTTCCTGGCCAGGCTGGCCGCAGCAAACAACAGGTCACCAACTTCATCTTCAATCTCCTTGCTGGAGCCTGACCTTATGGCATGCTCAAGCTCATCCATCTCTTCACGGACCTTGTCCAAAACCCCGTCTGCATCCTGCCAGTCAAAACCCACCCTGGAAGCCCGCTCCCCAATGCGAAAGGCGCGCTGTAAAGATGGCAGGGAACGGGGCAGATTTCCAAGGGCGCTCTTCCTTTCACCCTTTTTTTCAGCCTCTTTGGCCTTTATGGCCTGCCAGTTGGCTACCACATCTTCCGAGCCCCTGACCGTAACATGTGCGAATATGTGAGGATGGCGCCTTATCATTTTTTCCTTTATCTTTTCAAGGGCGTCCTTGAGTACAAAGTCTCCCTTTTCCTGGTAAAGATCAGCCAGGAAAAGAAGGAGAAAGTAGAGATCCCCGAGCTCTTCGCAAACCTCAGAAGCCTTGCCTTGCTCTACAGCTTCTGTGAGTTCATGCGCCTCTTCAAGGATGTATTTTTTTATTGTCTCTGGCGTCTGCTCCCGGTCCCAGGGGCAGCCGTCCGGTGCCCTGAGCCTCCTGAGAACATCCATGAGTGCCAGAAATTCTTTGACCAGTTCCCGGTCTGCTTCGTGATTTTTATCCAAAATTTTTCTCCAGTTACTCCAGCCTTTTTCTAATTGAGTGTATGCCTTGAAACATTCTCTGACTTGCCAATTACGCCATATGGATTAAAAAATAGCCTGCTGGCTAAAAATAGAAAATCTTTTATAACTGTTCAGCGTAACTGAGCGGCATTTGCTAAAAAAGTATTTTTTGCCATAAACACACAGGGACATGCAGGGACAAATACCTGTTCTCCATTTCCTGCCGGACATGAAGAAGAGTCAGGTTGCCTGCAACATAACGTTTTTTGTAATTGTGTGTTCATGACTTAAAAAATACAATCTTTTTAACAAAAGGAATAGAATTATGATAACCCTGCTGGACTACGGTGCTGGTAACGTAAGGAGTGTGATTAACGCCCTGGAAGGCCTTGGCGCCACTGTAAAAACAGTACAGAAACCCGAAGAGATCCTGAGCGCTGAAAAACTTGTCTTTCCAGGCGTGGGAAACTTTGAGAGCATGATGAACATACTCCAGGACAAGGGTCTTGCAGAACCCTTGAAGCAATACCTGGATGAGGACAGGCCTTTTTTTGGCATCTGTTTGGGCCTGCAGGCCCTTTTTCAGGAGAGCGAGGAGGCACCAGGTACAAGGGGCCTTGGATTCCTGAAAGGAAAGGTAAAAAGATTCCAGGAAAGGCTTTCAGTACCGCACATGGGCTGGAATGGACTAATCTTTGAAAAGCCCTCAGCTATTTTTAATGGCCTGCAGGGAGATGAAAAATTTTATTTTGTCCACTCGTATTACGTGGTTCCCCAAGACAAGTCAGCCATCCTTACCTCAACTGATTACGGCTCAAGATTTACCAGCAGCATCCAGAAAGGTAATGTCATAGCAACCCAGTTCCATCCTGAAAAAAGCGGCAGGACCGGCCTCAAGATCCTGGAGAATTTTCTGGCCGGTGACATTCCCTCGGTATTGCCTGAGAAAAGGAACACGACCACACGCATTGCCAAGAGAATCATCGCCTGCCTGGACGTCCGTTCAAACGATCAGGGTGACCTTGTGGTTACCAAGGGAGACCAGTATGACGTGAGGGAAAAAGGTGAAGTTCGAAATCTTGGGAAACCGGTAGAGCTTGCCGCCAGGTATTACCAGGAAGGGGCTGACGAGATAACCTTTCTGAACATAACGGCCTTTCGAGATTTCCCCCTCAAGGACATGCCGATGCTTGAGGTCCTAAAGCGTACATCCCAGGAGGTCTTTGTTCCCCTTACCATAGGAGGCGGCATCAGGGACTATACTGACAGGAACGGCAGGCACTATTCTTCCCTAGAGGTGGCATCTGAATATTTCCGATCCGGGGCTGACAAGATATCCATTGGAAGTGATGCAGTTCTGATAGTGGAAGAATACCTTCGCCAGGGAAAGGCAACAGGACAAAGTTCAGTGGAGCAGATCTCCAGGATCTATGGTAACCAGGCAGTTGTCATTTCGGTTGATCCCAGGCGGGTCTACGTCAGTTCCCCTGCGGACACCAGGCATAAGACAATAGAAACAACCATTCCAGGACCCAATGGAGAAAGATATTGCTGGTACCAGTGCACCATAAAGGGTGGAAGGGAAGGCAGGGACCTGGATGCCATAACTCTTGTCCAGGTATGCGAGAAGCTTGGAGCCGGCGAAATCCTCCTGAACTGCATAGACAGGGATGGCACAAACATGGGATTTGATATAGAGCTGATCAAAAGTGTCACAGAGGCAGTTAGCATTCCGGTCATTGCCTCCAGTGGTGCTGGCTCACCTGAACATTTCCTCCAGGTCTTTGAAAAAACCACAGCTGAAGCAGCCCTGGCAGCAGGCATCTTTCACAGAAAGGAGGTCTCAATACAGGAGGTAAAGGATTATCTTTCTGCCAATGGCATAGAGGTTAGAAAAACCCTATCATAACTGTCTGTAGCAAAACAGGATGTCTTTTTATCCTCCATAATAAAAAAAACGACTGGCAGGCAATAGAAAGAGAAAAGCAGGCCCATGACGAATAAAAGGCAGCCATAAGGAAGCTAGCATGAAAAAGGGATGCAGGATGGGAAGGCTTCTTGAA
>QOAL01000202.1 GCA_003978135.1 Thermodesulfatator sp. | reverse complement strand
TCAAGATACCAGTCAGGGTCAATATTGTGATTCCTGAGCTGTATAAGGTCAAGGCCGAAGCGCTCAATGAGCTCGGCCAGCCTTTCCAACTCATTTCTGGAATCCGTCAGCCCGGGCATTACAAAAAGATTCAGTGAAACATGCAGGCCTGACTCCTTGGCAATCTGCCAGGATCTGAGCACCTGGTCATATGAATAGCCCCTGGGCCTGTAGTATGCTTCGTAATAACGCTTCCTTACAGAATTGATGCTTATCCTTATACTGTCAAGTCCTGCTTCCATGATCTTTTCCAGTCTGTCAGGACGGCTGGCATTGGTATTCAGGTTAACCGTGCCTCTTTTCACCTTCGCCCGTATCTTTTTTACGGACTCAGAAAGGAGTTCGGGATTCATTAGCGGTTCTCCCTCGCAGCCTTGCCCAAAGCTGACGATGCCCCTTTTCACCCTGCCAAGGTGCATCAGGGCTACCTCTGACACCTCCCTGGCAGTGGGAGTAAAATCGATTCGCTCCTGGGTTGCAGGTGGACCTGACTCATCCTGCAGGGAAAGACAGCCCAGGCAGCGGGCATTGCATGTGGGAGAAGATGGCAGAGGTGCCTCAAAGCGGCCAAGGAAGAGATTTTTTGCTGCAGGACAGCCATAGGTCAGACTGCATTTTCCAAGGTGCTGGATGAGCCGGTTCTGTCTTTTCCTTCCAAGGATTCTAAGGGTATTTCTCCGAACCTTCTCCTGGTCAAAACCCTTGATGTCCTGCCGCCTGTCCCGGTCGCTTCTGAAACCGGCAACCCAGAATTTTCCCTTCCACCAGCCCACTGCTGTGTAGGCAAAAAGGGGCAGGGGCCGGCCCCTGGGATTCCTTTTCCTGAATGCAGGAAGCAGGGTCTGTGTGTAGGCAGGTGCCATGAAGGCAGCAACTGCATACACCTCGCCCTGGCCATATGACGGATCAGGCTGAAAATGGACAAAGTCTTTCTGGCCGGGGTCCCATGCTATGGGTATTGTGTCTGGAAGGACGAAGAGTTCACTCCCTTCCGGCAGTGGTATCAAATCATCCGGATCTGTTTGGACCGTAGTAAATCCCTGCCTGCCTGCCATTTTCAGGCCCGGATAATCAAAGATTTCTCCCCTTGCATTTGCATAAACCAGGGAGGGTGCTGGTTTTTCCGATTTGTTTGGCATAATTATTTAAAAAATGTATGTTTAGTGCCGAATGAATTCATGGAAGCTTCTTCTAAAGAGATAATAAAAAAATGAAGGACATGCAGCTTAAATCCATCAGGTTTTTGAGCCTCATAGGAGTTCTGCTTGTATGCTTACAGGTATTCCTGCATCTGAGAGGTGAGGAGTTGTGCTTCACCGACACCTGTTCCCTGGTGGAGAGCTATTTGAGCTTAAGTCCTCTTTTGATAAACAGTGCAGGAGGACTTTTTTTCCTGGCCATCTTCTTGCTGTCCTTTTTCATTAAGGGCAATGGCAGGCCCTTTTTGCCTGTTTTGGATCTTCTGCTTCTTTCCGGGTTCATTGCTGAAGGCATTCTTCTCAGCATCCAGATATTTTTTGCCCATAAGTTTTGCTCATATTGCCTGATAATCTGTTGCCTGATATTTGTCATTGGTCTCGTGTACAGGCCGAGGCTTTTTGTAGCAGGGGTGCTTTTTGCCACACTGGAGATAGCACTTTTTTCCGTTATAAAATTGCCCTTTGCCGACAATATAACCCTTGATTCAGGCACATATGCCGTAAAAACCTGTTCCAGCCCGGCCTCTTCGGCCTATTTGATATTTTCTGAAAACTGCCCTCACTGCAGAAAGGTGCTGGATTCACTCCATGGTTGCATAAGTTGTGAGATACACTTCAACCCGGTCTCAAAACTTGACAAGGAACTGCTGCCAGGCCTTTTACCCATTGAAAATTACAGGCCAGAGGTAAACATTTTGGCACTGAAGCTGTTTGGCATCAATTCTGTGCCTGTTATTATCGAGCGCACAGAAAACGGGTTCGGCATTATCAAGGGAGACAAGGCCATTATAAAATACATCAGGGGAAAATGCTTCTGTGGGAAGAATGAGCAATTGCTGCCTTCCAATGGCCAGGGGTTTCTCGGGCCCGAGGAAAATGGCGTATGTTCAATGGAACAGGAATGTAGATGAAAACTGTAACAACCAAAGAAGGCGTAAGGCACCTGGTAGGTGAGTGGAAGAAGGCCTCGCTTACCGTGGGTTTTGTGCCAACCATGGGCTATTTTCACCAGGGCCACCTGAGTCTCATGGATGAATGCAGAAAGCTGGCTGATCGGGTGATAGTTTCCCTTTTTGTAAATCCATCACAGTTCGGGCCGAATGAAGACCTTGCGTCCTATCCCAGAGATATTGAAAGGGATCTGCGTTTGGCCGGGGAACATGGTGTTGACGCCATTTTCATGCCTGATGAAGGTGAGATGTATCCCCGGAATCACAGGACCTGGGTTATTGTTGAGGACCTGACGGAAAGGCTGTGCGGAGGCTCAAGGCCCGGACATTTTCGGGGTGTTGCCACTGTAGTAGCCAAGCTTTTCAATATTGTGCAGCCGGATGTGGCACTTTTTGGACAGAAGGATTTTCAGCAACTCCAGGTAATCAGGCAGATGGCAAAGGACCTGGACATGCCTGTAAAAATCGTGGGCTGCCCCATAGTCAGAGAAAAGGACGGTCTTGCCATGAGTTCCAGGAATGCCTACCTGTCTGAAGAAGAAAGGCGTTCAGCCTTATGTCTTTACAGGGCCTTGACCCTGGCCAGGCGACTAGTACTTGAAAAGGGTGTCACAAGCTGCCTGGATATCCAGAAGGCCATGAGGGAGGAGATAGAATCCTTTCCTTTTACCAAAATTGATTATATCTTTACAGGAGACCCCGAAAGCCTCCAGCCCCTTGAACGGGTCAGAAGCCCCCTCCTGGTGGCACTGGCAGTGTTCGTGGGCACCACAAGGCTTATAGATAACATGCTTATTTGACAGGCGATTTCTTGGCCTTTTTTTATAAAGAGAAATGTTGAGATCCATTCTGAAATCAAAGGTTCACCGGGCAACGGTTACCCAGACGGAACTCCAGTACGAGGGAAGCCTTACCCTTGACAGGAGCCTTATGGATGCTGCAGACCTTTTGCCTCATGAGCAGGTGATGGTCTACAATATCTATAACGGGGAGAGGTTTGACACCTACATCATCGAAGGTGAGAGAGATTCCGGCATTGTGTGCATAAACGGTGCTGCTGCCAGGAAGGCCTGCGTAGGCGACCTTATAATAATCGCTGCATATGGACTTTTCGAAGACAGGGAACTTGGAAAATATGCCTCCAAGATAGTGCTTCTTGATGAAAAAAATCGCATCACCAGAGTCAAAGAAATCCCCCTCAAGACCTGATACTGCCTGTCCGAATCGGGCCAGGGTATTTGTTGTCAGCCTTGGCTGTCCCAAAAACCTTATAGATACGGAATACGCCCTGGGAAGCTTAGGGGCCAGGGCCGGCGGCCTGGAATTCTGCAAAGACCAGGACCAAGCGGATATTATCCTGGT
>QOAL01000034.1 GCA_003978135.1 Thermodesulfatator sp. | reverse complement strand
AGGCGGGACAAAGAGACCAGTCTTGGCGAAAAGAGTGCATCAGTCCGGAAGAAACTGAAACCATGAAGTCAAAAATACCACTTTACGTTTTTTTATTGTTCTTTGTCATCTTTGCGATAGGAATTCTCATGGGCGATGCCAATGATGTCTTCCAGAAGGGTGTGGCCATCTGCCTGAGTTGCATAGGTATTGATTAATGGAGCGTTTCAGGCGCTTTATCCAGCTTATCTCGGCGTTTGTTGCCAACTGCAGGCTCTGGATAACGCCATCCAGCCCCATCTATACAGGGCCCCTTAAGCATATATGCTTTCCAGGCCTGAACTGTTATTCCTGTCCGGCAGCCATCACGTCATGTCCTCTTGGGGCACTGCAAAACGTCATGGCTTCCATGAAAATGAATTTGCATGTGGGACAGCCCAATCTAGGCCTTTACATAATCGGCAGTATAGGAATGATGGGGGCCCTGGTGGGAAGACTTCCCTGTGCCTGGTTTTGTCCTTTTGGCCTGTTCCAGGACATACTTTTCAAGCTGACCAGAATCCCTAAACTTCCCTTTTGGCGTCCCCTTGCCTATGCCAGGTATATATTTCTCTTTTTATTCATACTGATACTGCCTCTTTTTGTGACAGATGCAGCCGGTTTTGGTCAGACCTGGTTTTGTAAATATATCTGTCCTGCCGGTACCCTGGAGGCAGGACTGCCTCTTATTGCCATAGATTCCGGGCTTAGGAGTATCGTAGGGGCCCTTTTTTTCAGCAAGCTGACATTGCTGATACTGCTTGTCCTATGGTGCACAGTCAATCTTCGGCCTTTTTGCCGGGCCATTTGTCCCCTGGGGTTAATATTCGGTCTATTCAACAGGATCAGCTGGCTTAGACTCAAGTTCAATGGTGACGTATGCGTGGAGTGTAAGGCATGCGAGCTTATATGTCCGACTGGAGTCTCCTTTGCAGACGGCAGAGATGACATAAACTCCACAAAGTGCATCAGATGCATGCGTTGTTTTAATCTGTGTCCGGGAGGCGCTGTGAGCGTGGAATTTTCCAGGACAAGGAAGAAGGAGGAATCCCTTGAGAATTGTACTTGCCACCAGAAACAGGGGTAAGGTTTCAGAACTTCAGGCCCTGCTCTCGGATCTTGGTCTGGAAATCATTTCCATGGACCAGGCTGGAGACCTGCCTGAAATAATAGAAGATGGTTTAACCTTTCAGGACAATGCCACAAAGAAGGCCATGGAAGTAGCAAGGGCCACAGGGCTAATGGCTATTGCAGATGATTCAGGGCTGGAGGTGGATGCCCTTGGAGGTCGACCAGGTGTATTTTCAGCGCGTTATGCCGGGGAGAATGCCAGCGATGAGGAAAATTACCTTAAACTTCTCCAGGAAATGGAAGGGATAGATTCAGATCAGCGTACAGCCAGGTTCAGGTGTGTAATGGTAGCGTGTACACCTGAGGGAGAATGTGTAGTTTCTCATGGTACCTGTGAGGGGTCCATAACCACTGAGCCAAGGGGCAGCCAGGGTTTTGGCTATGATCCTGTTTTTGTGCCTGCCGGGGACAGACGCACAATGGCCGAGCTTACCCGCCAGGAAAAAAACAGAATAAGTCACAGGGGAAAGGCATTGGAAGCCCTGAAGAAAAAACTCGAAGACTTCATCAGGAGATTTCAGTCACATGGCCACTCGAAGAAACATCAGGCGTAATAGACTCTTTAACTTTAACAATTCAGACAATCCATAAGGAGAAACAGGAAATGACAGATACATCAAATTATAAATTATTCAGCGGAGGCCTTAGAGGGGCTGAGGCTGAATTTGGCAGGTGTGCAGAAGAGTGGGGGATTCAGGAAGTGAATTTCTCGTTCAAGGGGCACAAGATGGACAGGGTGAAGGATGTAAGGGTCCTTTCGGAAGAAGAGCTCAAGCAAGGTGATATCAGCATGGAGATCGTATCCAAGCGAATGCACAGGACCTATGCCGAAGCGGACAAGATCCGGAAGGTAATCCAGTCTATATTTCACGTAGTAAACAATGGCTACCAGATATTTGCCATTGGTTGGATTCAGCCGGATGACACGGTAAAGGGCGGAACAGGTTGGGCAGTAGAGCTTGCAAAGCTCTTCAACAGGCCTGTGAGTGTGTATGACCAGGACAAGAACCAATGGTTCACGTGGAAAGACAACAAATGGACAGAGGACATGCCCAAAATTGAGCATAAGACCTTTGCCGGTACAGGCACAAGACACCTTACAGACAAGGGCAAGGCAGCCATAAGAGAACTTTTCGAAAGGTCCTTCGGGCCAGCTCCAGGGAAGGAATAAGAAGGAATGCTTTTCGGACATGGCGGAGATGTATATTCCCTGAGCCGGGAACTTGGCTTGGAGCCGGCAGAAGTGCTGGATTTCAGTTCCAACTGCAGCCCCTTGCCATATCCCGACGGATTCAGCCATTACCTGTCGAAACATATAAACGAACTCCACCTGCTGCCAGAGGTGGACAGCCGATCGGTCAGGGAAATCCTTTCTGCCAGATATGGGTTATCGCCAGAATCCTTTCTGTTGGGAAGCGGAACTACCCAGTGGATTTTTTCTCTTCCAAGGATTCTCGGCTCAAGGCGTGCCTTTATTCCCCTGCCCACCTACTCGGATTATATGGATGCCTGCCAGGCAGCCCATGTGAAGATAGACTTTCTGGGTCCTTATCCAGATGGGCTTGAGCAGACAGTCACCAGATTTTCAGCAGACCTTCTGGCCCTGAAGAACAGGGACCTTGACAATGCCCTTATATTCGTCTGCAATCCCAATAATCCCACTGGTCTTTTCATGGAGCCGTCACGCCTTGTTGAATTAATAAAACGTTTTTCCATGGCAACCTGGGTTATTGACGAATCCTATGCGCCTTTTGTGGCAGAGGATTCGCAAAGCTCCCTGATATCCGCCTCCCTTCCTCCGAACGTGGTGATACTCCGCTCCTTCTCAAAAATTTACGGGATTCCCGGGCTGAGAATAGGCTGTCTGGTGACCACAGGCGCAACCATGGAACGGCTGAGGGCTGGAGAACGTCCATGGGCTGTTAACAGGATGGCGCAACTTGCAGCAGCATTCCTGCTGAGGACGCCGGACTATGAAGAAAATGTGAGGCAATACTGTCAGCACCAGAAAAGTGTACTGGTTTCAGCCATAGGCCGTTTGGACGGACTGGAATATGTGCCTGGCTCAACACATTTTGCCCTTTTTAAGGTAAAGCAGCCCCTGAGTGCCAAGATGGTTTGCGATGCCCTTAAAAAGAAAGGAATGCTCATAAGGGACTGTGCAAATTTCCAGGGACTTTCTGAAGAGCACATTCGCATAAGTCCCAGGATGGAAGATGACAACGTAAAACTTGTTATGGCTATCCGGGAAATCGTCTCATCCGAGTGAACATTGTCCTCATAGCGTGGGGGGGCGAGCCGTCTCTTTCAAGATTCACCAATAGCCGCTGTGCAGGCTACATACTTTTTCTGGATACGTAGGCTGACAATCTTACAAACTTGAGTGCGGCTGAAACTGGCTTCCCCTTGGTGAATCTTG
>QOAL01000136.1 GCA_003978135.1 Thermodesulfatator sp. | reverse complement strand
GATTCTATTTTTTCCGGTTCCAGGAGTCCGTGCTTTTCAAGGAGTGGAAAAATAAAATCCGGCTGTTCGTAAATACTCTTCATATCTTGTACGACTAAGCCAATCTGTTATCATGCTTGAATCAGAAGTTTACATTGTTATTTAATGCGGATTATGCAACTGGTATTTCAATTATCGGACTTGATTTGTTAAATGATAAGAGATTCCAAAGAGGGCAAACACCCACAGTACTGGATTGAACTGCAGGTTGAGACATCCCAGGATTTGTCCGAGGCAGTAATAGATTTCCTGGTTTCAGAACTCCACAGGGGCGTAATAGTAGAGGAAAAGCCTGAGACAGAAGGCTCTGTCTCGCACCCTGTGCTTATAAAGGCTTATCTGAACCAGGAGGACCTGGAATCAGGCGTGCTTAAAGGCATAGAAACCTATTTTTCCGAGCTTCTTGAACTCCATTCAGATTATCCCCGCATTATTTGGGGCACCCAGCAGATTGTGGAAGAGGACTGGTCTCAGGGCTGGAAAAAATATTTCAAACCGGTCAAGATCGGCACCAGGCTGGTAATCAAGCCCACCTGGGAGGTGTACGTGCCTGACGAGGGTGAAATCGTTATTGAAATCGACCCTGGCCAGGCCTTTGGAGTAGGAACACATGCATCCACAAGGCTCATGCTACAGGAACTTGAGGCAATGGGCAGGCAGGTCCTTGAAGGTTCATCGGTACTTGACATAGGAACCGGAACCGGTGTTCTTGCCATCACCGCTGCAAAACTTGGCTCCAGGGATGTCATGGCCATAGATATTGACCAGGACGCAGTGGAAACCGCCAGGAAAAACGTGCATCTCAACAATGTGCACAACGTGGTTACCGTGAGCACCACACCTGTATGGGAGGTGGAAGGACCGTTTGATGTGGTTCTGGCAAACCTGGACAGGGACACCATTTTGTTCCTGGCCAGGGAAATCGCCCGACTGGTATCAACCAAGGGCACCCTTGTCGTCTCTGGAATCCTGGAAGGCCAAGAGCAGGTAATAAGCAATTCTTTTGCAGAAAAGGGGCTTAAACTGGCATCCAGCAAAAAGGACTCAATTGAACAGGAATGGGTGGTACTCAGATTTCTAAACAACAGTTAACAGCCCCTCAATTCATTGTTCCCACAGAAATCCTGGATAAGGAAGGCCCCATCGGCCTTGACAGCGCTGAATACCACCACATGATCCAGGTCAGAAGGCTGGAGCGTGGCGACACGGTAAGACTGGTGGACGGCATTGGAAATCTTGTCCTGGCACGCATCCGGGAAATCCAGGCCAAGCAAGTGCTCCTTGAAAAAACAGGCCCTAAAAAGGTAATTGATGACTTGATCCCCCTGGACGTTATGATGTCAGTGATAAAGGGGGACCGAATGGATTTTGCCATTTCACGGCTTTCAGAGATAGGAGTAAGGACTATCCTTCCTGTAATAACCAGGAGATCAGTTGTCAGGCTGCCTGGTAACAGACTGAGAGAAAAAAGGCAAAGATGGCAGGCATTGAGCCTTCACAGCCTTAAACAATGTAGAGGGGTAATGGCGACCAGGATACTTGAGCCAGTGAAACTGGCTGAAATCCTTGCGAAAGGCTCTGGGATTTTCAGCACAACCTCAAGGGTTTTGCTCAGTGAAAATAATCCGGGTGCAGGTCTGGCAGAGACTATGCTTAATAAATACAGACCATTTCCAGTCACACTTGCGGTGGGACCAGAGGGCGGATTTACTCCTGAGGAAAGAAGCGGACTTATTCAAATGGGTTTCATGCCGGCAGGGCTAGGCCCCAGGATTCTCAGGAGTGAAACTGCCGCAATAACCGGTGCGTCAGTAATCAGTGAAATTTTCAGAAGCAGGCAAAACAAATGAAAAACAATTTCCAGGCACTCATTCTTGCAGGAGGCATAGGCACAAGGCTTTGGCCTAAAAGCCGCAGGCACCGTCCCAAACAGTTTTTGAAGATACAGAGTGAGGTCTCGCTTCTTGTACGTACTATAGAGCGGGCAGAGGCAATCTTTCCCCCTGAAAACATCTGGATACTCTGCAAACCCTATCATCTCCAGGAGGTGAGTTCCCAGCTTCCAGATATCCCTTCCGGCAACATACTTGTGGAGCCGTCACCCAAGGGCACTGGTGCAGCCATCATTTACGGCGCCCTGCTTATAGAGGAAATGAGGCCCGGCTCAACAGTTACGGTATTTCCCTCAGACCATATCATAAAGCCGGTAGCTGAGTTCAAAAAGAGCATTGAAGCAGGCATGGAATGGGCATTCCGGCATGCATCAGTGGTGATCTTTGGGATCAGGCCCAGCAGGCCCGAGACATCCTATGGATATATCGAGGCAGGAAGGACCGTGGACCAGTGTAAAGGACACAAATGCATGGAGGTGACTGCCTTTCATGAAAAACCCGACAGGCGGACAGCCCTGGCCTATATCGGCTCCAAACGATACCTCTGGAACAGCGGAATGGTGTCATTTCATGTTCCGGAACTAAGAAATGCACTTGATCTGAATGCCTTTTCCATCTGGCATCCCCTTTTGAAGCTCGCAGCAGCAAAGGACTTCCTGGCAGAACAGCGCCAGACCAGAAAACTTTATTCTACATTGCCAGAAGATGCCTTTGATACCGCGGTGCTGGAAAAGATTGCCTGCTGTCATCCTCCCCATGGCTCCGCTCCACCTGTGAAACTCGTGGTTTTTCCCTGCTCCTTTGACTGGCATGACATGGGCGTATGGGAAAGCTATTACGAGCTTGCTCCCAAGGACGAAAACGGCAACGCCCTGGTGGGAAAGGCCGTAGAGCTTGACTGCCGGGGAGTGCTCATGCTTTCAGAGGGCCCCAATCTTGTGACAGCCATCGGGGTATCCGATATGGTAATTGTATCCGAAGGGGATGCAATACTCATTTGTCCCAGGGCTCAACTGGACAGAGTAAGAGACCTTGTGGAAGAACTAAGGGAAAAGGGATATGAAAAATTTACATAGGCTTAAACATTCAGATTCAACATCCCAAGGGTCCGGCAATAATCTGTCGAAAACCAAGGACGAGACATGATCGTAGGCTTCGATACAACGGTTTTTCCAAAACTGGACTACAAAAGACCCGAGGATTTCTGGAAAAAAATCCATTATCTCCGGAATTTTTTTTCAGAACACGCTGATAAACTTGAAAAGGTCAGGCAAAAGGCCCTGGTAATGAAGCAATGCTATGATGACTTTGACCCGTTCATTGAATATTACACATCCAGGGTATGTCCCTACTGCGGCACTGTGTGCTGTGCCAACAAGTTCGGATTTCCTGAATTTGCAGACATTATAACCTTTCTTTCCCTTGGTCTAACTATCCCGGCCTATAACCTTAATGTTGACGGGGAAGCAATTTGTCAGTTTATTGGTGATAAAGGTTGTGTTCTTCCCAGAATTCAGCGACCCTACAGGTGTACCTGGTATTTTTGTGATCCATTGATGGTCCAGATTGATATTGGACCTGCTAAAAAATACAGAAAATTCATCAAGGACGTACAGGACCTGAGCCGTACCCGAGGTGATATAATGAGAGAATTCTTTCCTCTATGGGAGGAACTTGGCGGAGACATTTGA
>QOAL01000103.1 GCA_003978135.1 Thermodesulfatator sp. | reverse complement strand
TTATGAGGCAAGCGGGAAACATATTTATTCCATAAGGGAAATCATTGAATGAACGCCAGAGCCAGGCGTCTTGTCAAGCTCTTCCTGAGGGTCATAGTAAGCCTGGGCCTTCTGTTCTGGCTACTTCACCGGGTGGACCCTGGAAAGATCCTTGCTTCCTTCAGGACCATTGCGCCAACAGTCTGGCTTTCGGCCTTTGTCCTCTACCTGATCTCACAGGTGTTGAGCAGCATTAGGTGGTTTGTCCTGGCCAGGGCACTGGGTTTTGCCGGTCGCCTGATAACATATCTGAAGTTCTATTTTGTAGGCATGTTTTTCAACCTTTTTCTGCCTTCTGCAATTGGAGGGGACGTGCTAAAGGCATTTTTTCTGTCAAGGGGAGGAAACAGCAAGCTCAGGGCAACGTATACCATTTTTTTTGACCGCCTGATGGGCCTGTGGGCCATGTTCGTCCTCGGGGCCTGTGCAGCTGCATTCGCCCCTGACGTATTGCCCTGGAAGCTCCGCATGCTCTTGTTTGCAGTCACTGTCACCATGAGCCTCGTCCTGGTATTCATGCCTGTTTTCCAGAAGCTGATAAATTTTTTATTGCCGGTTTTTTCCAGGCGGCTGTCATCCCTGCTCATCTATTGGCAGAAGCCGTCAAGTCTTGCTTATGCGTTCACAATTTCCCTGATGCTGCAATTTTGCGGCATGTATGCAGTCTATCTAATGGCAAAAGGGCTTGGCCTTTCGTGCAGGCCGGAGTTCTATTTTGCTGCCTTTCCCATGGTGGCCATTCTCACCATCCTGCCCATCAGCCTCAGCGGGCTGGGCATAAGGGAGGGAGGCTTTGTATATTTCCTGGGTCTCAAGGGCGTGGCTCCTGAAAAGGCCATAACCCTGAGCCTCGGTTTCTTTGCGGTTCAGGCTGCAGCAGCCCTTCTGGGCGGGGCAGGCTATCTTGCAGGAATCCACAGGGAAACCATAGGGTGTTCGGCTGGAGAAAAACGTGACTGATACTGACGGCGCGAAAATTTTCATCCTTGAAACCTCATTTACGTGGACAGCTGTTTTCTGGGCCTTTGTCATTGGGCTAACCGTATTCCGCCTCTGGTTTCTCTATATCTATCCCTACGACCTGTCGCCTGACGAGGCCTATTACTGGGACTGGTCCCGGCATCTTTCCTGGGGCTATTACAGCAAGCCGCCCATGGTGGCATGGGTAATGGCGCTTTTCTGTTCAATTTTCGGAAATACCGCCTTTGCTGTGAGGCTGCCTGCAGTGCTCTTCAGTTCCCTAACCCTGTGTTTCCTCTTTTTCCTTGGTACCAGGATGTTTGATGCCAGGACAGGTTTTTATTCCGCCATTGTTTTCTTCGGAACCATAGGTTCAGCAGTGGCATCCATGATAATGACTATAGACGCCCCGCTTCTGTGTTTCTGGTCATCTGCCTTGTTCCTGGTCTGGAGGGCATGGGAGGTTTGTAAAGAGGGCAATGAATCAAGCCGAAAATGTTTTTTGTGGTGGGCAGCCGCCGGAGCTGTAACGGGTTTCGGGCTTTTGAGCAAGCAGACAATGGCTGGTTTCACCATGGCTGTCATGATCTTTCTGGTTGGATCAAGGCAGGGCAGACGGATGCTTTTATCACCTGGGCCATGGATATTTATTATTTCCCAGGCTCTCCTCATGCTGCCCGTTATAATCTGGAATCAGTGCCACGGCTGGGTTACGCTTGAACATACTGCCCACCACTTTGAATCGGCAACCGGAAAGGCCATTTTAAACTTCAAGACCTTTTTTGAGCTCCTGGGCACCCAGTCCGGCATAGTGACACCTGTAACATTTGTTCTGGCCTTAGTTGTCTCGGCATGTTTTTCCTGGAGATTGGTGAAAAATAATTTGTTAAATCCACATACAGAAAAACACGCCGGCAACATGGAATTTTATCTCCTGGCGTCTGGTTTCCTGCCCATTATTGCTGTCTTTTTGCTGAGTTTCAGGCAAAGAATAAATGCCAACTGGCCTGCCCCCTTTTACCTGTCCCTGGGAATTCTGATTTCCGCCTGGGCCCTTGGCAAAACAAGGTGCGGTTCCAGGCTGGATGGCCTCCAACGGTTTTTCCAGCCGGGGCTTTATCTTGGAATTTTTCTCGTATGTCTTCTTTACCTACTTCCAGCCTTCATGGGGCTTTTCGATCTTTATGGCACAAAACTGGACCCTACAAAGCGGCTCAGGGGCTGGAGTCAGCTTGGCATGGCCGCCGGCAGGGTCCTTGAGGGGTTTCCAAGGCCGGACAAGACATTTGTGATATCCCGCAGGAGGCAGACTGTAAGCGAGCTGGCCTTTTACATGCCCGGGCAGCCGAATGTTTACAGGTGGAGCAGGCCGGACCGACCTGTCTCCACGCAGTACGAGCTTTGGCCAGGCCCGACAGACAAGAAGGGCTGGGATGCCCTGATAATATTTGAAAAGCACAGGTTCCTGGTGAGTGAAATGGATGGTTGTTTTTCAAGGCTGGAATTTATAAAACAGATGGACATTCCCCTGGGCAATGGTGCCAAAAGGTCTTATATGGTCTACCGGGGGATTGAAATGAAAAACTGGCCTGAAAGATAGAGGTTTTCATGGAGACCATCCTTTCCATAGATACCCGGCTGCTTCTCTGGATTAATCACGCCAGAAGTCCTGTTCTCGACCATATCATGAAAACCATATCGGACTTTGGCATTTTTTTCCCAGTTATCGCAATTTTTATTCTTTACAGGCTCTACAAGGGCAGCGCCTTTGAACGAGTCATGTGGGTCGTGGGAATAATTGCGGTAATTTCCAGTGATGCCCTGTGCGCAAGGGTTCTGAAGCCACTTGTAGGACGTCAAAGACCCTATCTGGACGTGGATGGACTCTATGTGCTCAAGGGTTCCAGGTGGCTCCTGACCAATCCTGAAATCCGTCAAAACCTGGGCCCCAGTCTGTCATGGCCGTCATGTCATGCAACCAACATGTGGACTGCCGCGTCCTATCTTTTAAGTTTTATGAAGTTGCCCGGGCTGGTTCTGGCACTTGTGGCGTTCCTGGTCTGTTATTCGAGGGTTTATCTCGGCGTACATTATCCTTTTGATACCCTGGGGGGTATGGTCATCGGCATAGCTTGGGGGTGTCTTTTTGCTGCTATTGCCAGGGCCATTGACAGGGTATTTTTGAGGAATTTCTTATAGATTTCACCGGAGTATTTCCTGTTTGTCCCGAGCTGTCAATTTATACACGCAACACAGTTTCTCTGCTTCCCTTGATCAAAAGGCGCAACAACTCTTTTTCGTATTCAAATTTCTCATATGCATCAACACGGATTTTACGGCTGTAGCCCGACCTCTATGTGTAGTTATAAAGGCTCACTGCTGTTAACTGTTTCAATAGTCTGCAGCATCTCACCTCAAATCCCTCATAGGAATGATATTTGACAGCTTGCCCATATTGTACTTCCCTTAATACTTTTATATACATCACCCACAGAGTTAAACAGCTAACTTTTTTGTGATGTCTATAAAAGTATTAAGGGAAGTACAATATGGGCAAGCTGTCAAATATCATTCCTATGAGGGATTTGAGGTGAGATGCTGCAGACTATTGAAACAGTTAACAGCAGTGAGC
>QOAL01000230.1 GCA_003978135.1 Thermodesulfatator sp. | reverse complement strand
AAGACTGGGGCCAATAGACAGGCAGTGCTGAAGACGGTTTGCCTTGGCAATGGTTTTAAACTATTCTCTGGTTCATGCAGGCACTGGAATTTGTTACATAGACAGTGTCCATCCATAAATGGCCCTTTTGGCCGATGACGGAGTTGCTCGTCGGCGAAAAATGCTCATGTATGCCCGGTACAGCGCGCTTTTTCGTCTCCTTGCGCCTTGTCCTCGAACAAAATTGCCTATTTCTGGATGGACTCTGGACAGGAAAGGATTAGGGCTTTTGAACAGATATATCCCGCTTATTCTTCTTGGCGTTTTGCTTAATGCTGCTGCACAGCTTGTGCTGAAAAAGGGCATGACAGACATCGGGCATTTTTCATTTTCCATGGATAACCTCTTGCCAATAGGCATGAAGGTCATTCTTAATCCCTTTGTAGTGCTGGGTGTGGTCTTTTATGTGGTCAGTCTTGCAGTATGGCTCATGGTGCTTTCCCGGGTTGATGTCAGCTATGCATATCCGTTGCTGAGTGTTGGTTACATCGTGGCTGCCCTGGCTGGAAAGTATTTTTTTAATGAACCCCTTGGGCTCATGAGATGGGCAGGCATAATAATAATCTGCATCGGGGTTTTTCTGATCACCAGAAGCGCTTGAAAACATGGAAAAGTTTGCGAAAAGAAAAGAATTTCTCGCCTTTTGCCGGCCAACCATCCAAAGGGATGAAATAGAAGAAGTGGTAGCCAGCCTGGAAAGCGGCTGGATTACCACAGGGCCAAAGGTTGCAAGGCTTGAAGAAGATTTCATGCAGTGGAGCGGGGGCCAGGAGGCCATTGCTGTAAATTCAGCAACCGCGGGGCTTCATCTCGCCCTGGCAACACTTGATCTCAAGCCTGGGGAGGAGGTTATAACCTCTCCCATCACCTGGCCATCCACTGTGAATAACATCGAAATATGTAACGGTGTTACGGTGTTTGCAGATGTTGACAGGCAAACACTTCAGATCCTTCCAGAGTCCGTGGAGTCTGCTGTTACTGGCAGAACCAGGGCTGTAATTCCGGTACATTTTGCAGGCGCTCCTTGTGACCTGGCTCCCTTGAGGGATATCTGCCGTAGGCACAATCTGGATCTCATAGAGGATGCCGCCCATGCAGTGGGAACCATGTATGGTGAAGAACTTGTTGGTTCAAAGAGTGAAGTGGCTGTTTTCAGCTTTCATCCCATAAAAAACATGACTACAGGCGAAGGTGGCATGATACTGTGCAGTGACAGTGAAAGAAGCAGGCGCATGAGGAGGCTCAGGTTTCATGGCATTTCCAGGGATGCATGGAAGCGTTATGCAAAGGGCGGCCTGCCCCAATACGAAGTAATAGAGCCTGGTTACAAGTACAATATGCTAGATATCCAGGCAGCCATAGGGATTCACCAGTTCAGAAAGCTGGATTCCTTTAACCGCAGACGTAAAGAGCTGGCTGAAAATTATTTTAAATTGCTGAAAGATGTGCCTGAAATAATGCCTCTTTTACCTCCTGATTATCCACACAGGCATGCATGGCATCTTTTCGTGGTGCGTCTTGATACAGACGCTGTATCCATTGACAGGGACGAGTTTATGCTAAGGCTTCAGGAAAAAAATATTGGTACGGGCCTTCATTTTCCAGCTGTTCACCTCCAGAAATATTACAGGGAAAAGTATGGTTTCAGGCGGGGGATGTTCCCCAATGCAGAGTGGAACAGTGACAGGCTCTTTTCACTGCCTCTGTATCCACTTCTTGAGGAAGAGGACCAGGAGTACGTAGTCAGGTGCCTGAAGGTTATTATTGAAAAATACAGAAAAAAGGGTGCCGGATGCTGAAAAAGAAGGTCTGTCTCAAGATAGATGTTGACACCCATGATGGCATGAGAGACGGGGTGCCAGCCCTTCTGGAAGACCTTGAAGCCTTTGACGCCAGGGCGACCTTTTGCCTCTCCTTTGGTCCGGATAATGCCGGAAAGGCCATTTTCAGATTGTTCAAGGACCCAGGGTTTCTTAAAAAAATGCTTTCAACTGGTGCGCCCAAAATGTATGGACTCAGGACAGTGCTTTCCGGCACCCTTCTTCCTGCGCGGCCCATTGCCTCTGCATTTCCGGTTATCTGCAAGGAGATAGTAAAAAATGGTCATGAGGCCATAGTCCATGCCTGGGACCACAGAAAGTGGCAGGATCACCTGAAGCACATGAAAAAGTCTGAGGTGAGGCAGGAATTTGAAAAGAGCTTCCAGGCTTTCATGGATGTCTTCAGTGCTAAACCCCGCGCCGTTGCAGCTCCTGGATGGCAGGCCACCAAGGTAAGCCTTGCCGTACAGGACGAGCTTAATCTTCACTATGCCAGCGACCTGCGAGAGCCCTTTCCGTGTTTTTTGAGGATTGGACAAAGGCGTTTTTCAACACTCCAGATTCCCACAACCGGACCCTGCATAGAAGAGCTTCTCACTGTGGGGATACGGAACGAGGATGAAATTTCAAGTCATCTCCTGTCTGCCCTGAAAAAAGCGAAACAGCCGGTGCTGGCAGTTCATGCAGAGGTGGAGGGAGGGGTTTTCAGACCTTTTTTCAGGAGGTTTATGAAGATTCTTTCCCAGGAATTCGCCGGATTTACTACCCTGGAAGAGATTGCAAGTCAGACCCTTTCAGCAAAAGCAGACATACCGGTGCTGGAATTTGTGGAAGTGCGCCTTCCCGGAAGGGCAGGAAAGGTATCCTCTGCCAAAACAGGCCCTTAAAAGACTGGAGAACATCTTGTGAATATCACCATTGTAAGGAGAAGATGCGGTTATGGCATGGGAGGAGCAGAAAGCTACTGTGCCAATGTCGCCAGGGGCTTTAAAAAACGTGGTTACAGAGTAACCGTGGTAGCAGATGAATCCAGTCTTGAAGGCATACCCTTTAAAAGGGCCAGGGTGGCGGGAAGGGGCAGTGTCCTGAAAAATTTGACCTTTTTCATGGAAAGCCAGGCCGTTCTCAAGAAGCTGGACTCTTCCTTGGTCTATGGCCTTTCCAGGGTGAGGGGAGCTGATTTTCTGCGGATATCCGATCCCCTTCATGCAGCCTGGCTTGATCTTGGTTACGAAAATAGTCTGTTTGCTGCTTTTCGACGCCATTTTTCCCTGCGTCACAGCCTGCTTCTCTGGCAGGAACGCCAGGCAATCAGGACGTGCAAATATATTGTCACCAATTCCCGTTTGGTTAAGGATCAGTTGGCCAGTTACTACAGGGTTAAATCTGAATACGTGTTTACCGTCTATAACGGCGTAGATCATGAAAGATTCAGGCCTCTTCCAGAAGATGCCAGGAACCAGGCAAAAAACGCACTTGGTATGAGTCCCGGTGAGACGGCAATTCTTTTTGCCGGTTCTGATTTCAGGAGAAAGGGTCTTTTCTGCCTTTTTAATGCCATTTCAAGGATGGACCGTGAAGTGGTGCTGCTTGTGGCAGGAGGGGAGGCAACCCCTGAGGCAGATGCCCTTTGCAGGCAGTTGGGCATTTCAGACAGTGTCAAATGGCTTGGATACCGCCTGGACATGGAAAGGCTTTACCAGGCAGCAGATCTTTTTTGCCTTCCAACCTTGTATGATCCCTTTGCAAACACTGTTCTGGAAGCCATGGCCTGTGGAACCCC
>QOAL01000070.1 GCA_003978135.1 Thermodesulfatator sp. | reverse complement strand
TCCACCTGATCCATGGCAATTCTTTCCTGGTTATCCCGGCTATCGCAGTCCATGGCGTCAACTGCATAGCTTTCAACCAGCTTGGGAAAGACCTTGGCCAGGATTTCATGCCTGCCAAAGGCTTCCAAGCCGGCAACCTTGCCGTTAATAAGGAAAATGGCCCCTGTCTGCTCGTTTACAGCCTTGATTTTGTCGATATATGCCTTAAGGTTGTCTTTTTTGCTGCGGTAAATGGCAGCCATTTCACCTGTACGTGAACGCACGCCGGCCCTGGCCTGTCGTACAGAGATTTCATCCCACAGGGCCCCCTGGTCAGATCGGAACTGCTTTGTCTCCTTGAGGCAAAAAAATACCTGTTCAGACTTGTTCCTTCTCATGAAAGAAGGACTCATTCGTTTTTCTGTTTTAAATGCCTCTGTTGTCTGGGACCACCTTCCCTGTTCGACACAGCTGACAGGGATTACGGTTTTTGAGGCTGATGCCAGGAGGATGGTGGTGTTGACAATGCGGTTTTGCTTGGCTCCCACCAGTTCTTCCCCATCCAAAATCAGAACCATGCCTTCAGACCTGTTTAATACCTTGAGTTCCGGCACTGAGCCATTATCATCCAGCTCTGTAATTGTGATGAGATCCTTTTCCAGCGCCTCATCCAACAGCATGTAGTCAAGGTCATCCTTGTAAGTTGATACCAGCGGTATCATGCTGAGGTTTGCAAATGTCTGCAAGTCTCCTACCTTGGCCTGTTCGAGATATGTCTTTAGATATTCTTTCATTTTCAATTCCTCCTTTTTGGTTTTTCCGAGCTGGGTCTTCTTGGACGGGTTATGCCCGGATGGCACCGGCCTTCTGGCAGATTCAGACGACAATGGTGCATTTTTGCATGGCATATTTTAATATCCAGGGTGGGACAGATAGCGACCCACCTGAATAAAAAAAGGAGAAAAACCTTTTCATGGCAAAATACAAACCCCAGCATGCAAGGCTTTTGTTCATAGACAGAAAGATAAGGGAGGGCAAATATCCCAACTGCACCACACTGGCCGAAGAGTGGGAGGTGAGCAGAAAGACCATACAGAGAGACATAGAGTACTTGCGTTACCAGCTGGATGCCCCGATAGAATATGCGCCTGGTGAAAGGGGATATTTCTACACGGAAGACCAATATAAACTGCCTGCAATCAATATTCGAGAGAGCGACCTGTTTGCGGTGTACCTGGCAGAAAAACTGCTGGTCCAGTACGAGGGCACCCCGGTTTATGAAAGCCTGTGTTCCGTGTTCGAGAAAATAGAAAATTCACTCCCCAGCAAAATCAGCATTGACGGGGCTGCAGACCAGGCAAAATTCACTGTTCTGCCTCCATTTTCCACCACCATCATACCTGCCGTATGGGAGACAGTTACCGCCTGCCTTCGATCCTCGCAAAGGGTCCTTATCCATTACAGGACACCTGGGAAGGAAACTTCTGTCCGGGAGATAGACCCATACCATGCAGTCCGCTACGAAGGGGACTGGTACGTGGTAGGTTACTGTCACATGCGAGACGAAATTCGCACGTTCAGTATGTCAAGGATACTTTCTGCAAAAAGGAAAGAAGAATTTTTTCAAATTCCCGGGGATTTTGATTTCAAGGAGCATGCAGGAAGCCATTTCGGGGTGCACTGGGGCCAAGAGGATGTGAGGGTTCGCATCCTGTTCACAAGGCAGGTTTCGGATTACGTGCTGGAAAGGAAGTGGCATCCCAGCCAGGAAATCGAGATACGAGATGACGGCAGTCTGGTGCTTTCCATGACAGTAAACCATCTCCTGGAGCTCAAGAAATGGGTCCTGTCATGGGGAGACATGGCCAAGGTACTGGAACCCGCTTCTTTTGCAGAAGATGTGAGGCTGACTCTGGCCAGGGCAGTGGCTTTATATGGAGGCTGAAGGAAGTCATTCATGCCTATTCAAAAAAATGGCAGCATTCCCTGTCTGTCCTCATGGCCCGGGGACGACCAGTTTCTTTCAAGATTCACCAGGAGCCGCTGTGCTGAAGAACCCTTTCTACGTGGAAATTAACCAAGCATAGACATCAAGAGCCTGGCTCCATAGGCAACCAGCAGGCCCAGCAGAAAGCTCATGAGTGTCCCGATTATGATGTACTCTGCCTCCATCCTGTTTTCCCTGTCTCGTACGTCGCCGAAACGGAGGATGGATTTTGCAGCAATGAGAAAGCCGATAACACTGGGATGGCCTGCCATGACAAAGAGAAATATCATGGCCCGTTCAAGCTGCCCGATGAATCTGCCGCCATTTTGAAGACCCTTCTGGGGACTTCCTGCCCCTTCCTTTAACTGGACGAGAAAAGGCCGCACGGCCATTTCCATGACCATGGCCCCTGCCCTGACTGTAAGGATAAATCCACCCATAAATATCAAGATCCTTGGATACCATGGGCCGAAGGCATTAATCCACCATATGTTTCGGGCTGAAGATGGGTAAAGGATGACCAGGCCGTATGTAATCATGAGCAGAGTGAGCAGATGGACTGCCTGATCAACCAGGAAAAGGCAAGGTTCCTGTTCCCTGAATTTCCTCCGCAGCCTGACCTTTGCATAATCCACAAGAAAGTGGCCCAGGAACACCGCCAGGGGAATAGGCCACATCTTCCACAGGCCACAAACAGCATAGGAGACAACCCCGGCAATTGCAGCATGCTTGGAAAGAACAGATATCCTGTGCTTGTTTCGCACGTCCGCTGATGTTTGAAGAAGAAAATCCCCGATTATGTGGGCAAACAGCAAACAGACAAGAATTTCTATGTAAGGAGCTTTCATGACAAACTACCCGTCTTTACAAGGGATTTGGCTTTAATGCAGTCATTAAAATTCATATTGCTTGTACTTGCCCAGAACCTTTCTTACGTAATCAAGTGCCCTTGAAAGGTTGTGCCAGCCTGCTTTTGTCAGATGTTGTGCAACTGCCTGCTGGGAGACAGGCCCGCCTGGCCATCTGATTGCAGTTTCCTCCTGGTTGAACCCCCTAAGTGCCCATTTTACCGCCTCGGCCTGCCTGGGTGTCCATTTAACGAAGAGTGCATCTATAAGGAAGACCAAGGCCCTTATGCCCCTGAGTCCTTCTCCTTTCATGGTTGACGGGAAAGAAAATGCCATACGCTGGTGCCCCTTCAATGTCTCCAGTGCTCTTCCAGACAGCCTGTATGCCTCCCCGTCTCCCTGGGACACCCTGTCTTCAGGCATAATGTCCACGTGACCAATGGCCATGGAAAGACGTGTGTCCATCCTCAGGGGCCCCATGCCGGACCTTATGAAACACCTGAAATACAAGGCTACCTCCATGGCCTTGGCAGGCCTGGACACAATAAGCTGCCAGCTGTCCCCCCTGAATATGTCTGCCTCCATGGGCACACAGTCATTAAATGCCCTGAAAACATCCGATGCCGCTACCTTCATCACTTCCATGAGGTGCTTTCTGTCATGGGAAGAAAGCCTGGAAGAACCTATGATATCACCTGTCAGAACAACAACCAGCCCGTCTCTTTTATTCATGACCCGTTTTTTTATTCAGCCCCGAGATTCAGGAACAGATAATGAATCCGACCCTGTATAGAAGTTCTGCCCTTGCTTCATGTGTTTTAATATCCTCA
>QOAL01000044.1 GCA_003978135.1 Thermodesulfatator sp. | reverse complement strand
CATTAAAAAAACACCATTTGGACGCTGTTTCAAATGAGAAAGCCTTTTTATCAGGCCATTGATTCCTTTTTAAAAGTCACCTCTTTTTTTATCCTGTCCAGTACGTGCGCCATTGCAGCAATGGTATTTTCCCGAATATCTCCTGCAATTCCAAGAAGCATTATGTCTTCTCCCACCTGCAGGACACCTTCCCTGACCTCAACTTCCACGGCAATAACTCCTGGAAGCCTTCTGGCCTCTTTCATCACTTCTTCCAGCTTCTCCCAGTTCACTGATACCTGAATCTGTGATACCTTATCGCCGGCTCTGGAGGTATTTCTAACCACGCCATTGTGAACAAGGATCATCCCAGCTCTGCCAGCCGAACACGATTTAAGCCTTTGCCTCATTTTTTCTATATTCATAACAAACTTCTCTTCACCAGTATTTCTGATTGGCACAGCCAGGAGGAAACAGCCATCATTTTCCTTGAGTTGGCGGGCCTGACCCTGCTCCCTCCGGACCCTTTTTGTAAATGAATTTACCTCCGGACATGCCATGCCCCCCGCCCTTATAAGCGGGCCTAAACTTGCGCGGACGGGTCATCATGGCTTCCCTTTGATCAGCATTCAGACTTGAAAGAAACGCTGCCTGCGCATCTACAAAGGCTCGAAATTCTGACTTGTACTCACCGTGGTATTCTGATTTGAGTTTTCTGGCTACCGCCTGAAAATCCGGCTTTTCGGCAAGAACTTCTGCCTTGAACAACAAAGTGGCGCGCATCTGTTCCCTATTGCGTGGACATCCCTTTGAAGGATCTGGACATATTTTCATTGAAAAAACCCTGCGCTTGTTATGCATGGCAGTCAACAGGGCCTGCTGCTTTTCTGTGAGATTTAAAAAGGAGGCAATGCCCCCGTTCTTTTTATGAATTGACTGGTTGGACGATGTTGAAACCGCAGGTGTGCTATTTTGAGCTGGGCAAACAAATAAGGGCCATAGCAAAAAAACAACTGCTGAAATGAGTACCAATGGCCAGTCTGAGCAACAACATTTCAAATTCACGTTTTTTTTCATTGTTTCTTTATCTCCATTCTAATTTATGAACTGGAACCGATAAGATATTTCCATGCACGACACTGGTTCTTAATCTTCGCCTGATTTCAGTACATGCTTCTTAACAAATAAATAAGTTGAAATTAAGAACATTTTTTGAGATCATACAATTAGCATTTTTAAAAAGTAAAAGGTCGAAAAAAAATCGAAGATCAGTTTAACCGCTTTTAGGGACCAGTCAATTAAACATCCTCGATTCCAGCAAACCGGACGTTCAACCGATGAGTTATCTAAAGGAGGTAGCCATGTTCAAGAATTCAGGAGTTTTTGTCAAATTTGTAATTGTCCTTTTACTTTCTCTTTTTTCAACATCAGTAGAAAAAGCGCCTGTCCACGCTGCAGCTATTTACATGACCGTTATGGACTGCGTTGGAAACATTACTTCTGGAGATGTAGTACAGTCCTACTTGGGAGACGGGTATTGTGATGACGGCACCTGGGGAATTAATCTAAACTGTTCAACATTTAATTATGACAATGGAGACTGTTCCTCCGGCAATACAGGAGGAGGTTATACAACCGACTGCGTGGGGAATGTTGCTTCGGTAGCCCAGATACAGCAATGGCTGGGCGATGGGTACTGCGACGACGGCACATATGGTCTGGTTCTTTATTGTAGTGCGTACAACTGGGACTATGGAGACTGCAGTGGAGGAGGATCTGGTAACGGTGCCTACACCACCGACTGTGTTGGAAATACCGTTTCTGTTGCCCAGGTACAGCAATGGCTGGGCGATGGGTACTGCGACGACGGCACATACGGAATGGTGCTTTATTGTGCCCAGTATAACTGGGATTATGGAGACTGCAGTGGAGGCGCTGGAGGAGGCTCGGGAAATAGCTACGTTATTGACTGTTCTGGCAACGCCGTGCCCCTTTCCTACGTTCAAGCGTGGCTGGGTGATGGATACTGTGATTATGGTCAGAGTAATATAAACCTCAATTGTGCAGAATTCAATTACGATGGCGGGGATTGCATACTCTACTAGACTGACAGCCCCTATAATCCGAACGGTTTGAAAGGAGTAATCAAGATGGAAAATAAACTGCGGTTCATAACCGTGCTGACCTTATATCTTTTTGCCCTGTCACTTTTTTTTGCAGGAAACGCCTTTTCATTTGATGGAAAATCAGGCTGGTGGTACACACCAGGCAAAGACGGTACAGGAGTTTCAGTGGAAATACGTGGAAATACCGCCTTTGTTGCCATGTTTACCTATTATGATGATACAGGCCTGCCTTTTTGGATGTCATCTGCGGGAACAGTGGAACGTAACGTGCAGGACCGTCAGGGAACCAGTGATGTATTTACCGGTGTTTTGAATTACTGGACTGGATGGCCCCTTGGATCATCGTATTCAGCACCTAAATCATTCAGATTCGGTACTGTTAAAATCCAGTTTTTTTCTGACAAGGACGCTAAGATCACTTACACCATAGAAGGCTTTACAAGCGGCTCCGGAAGCAAGAAAAAGGACGAAAAGGAACCTGATATTTTTGAGGCGAAATTGGCTAAATTCATGGATGACGTTTCTCCAGGCAATCTTGATTCAAGAGACATTAACGGCTGGTGGTATGATCCGAACTACAATGGCATGGGCTTTTTCATGGAAACCAGGGGAGGCACTACATTCATGACCTGGTATCACTATCGCTCAGATTCCTTCCCATGGTGGTGGACATGCGCTGCTCAGTTCAATCCTGGTGATAACAGTTTCTCCTGTGATCTTCTTGAATGGCAGGGCGGCTCAAGCATTGGGGCAGACAACTACAAGAAACCTGCACCATCCACAGTAGGTACTGCCTCATTCAGTTTAAATTCGGATGGAACCGCAAACCTTTCTTGGAATGGGAATCAGTATCACCTCCAGAGATTCGTATTCTAAAAACAGGTCAGACCTCACCAATTTCTTGAATGCTCCCCTTAGGGAGCATTTTTTTTGCTACAAAAACTTACGGCAACCCTTTAAAAATATACGAATTTTTGTTAATCATGTTCCATTTTGAAACAGATTTTGTTTAATACAAAAATGGAGGTGCATATGAAAAACAAAAATCCTGCATGCCTTTCATCTGAAAAACGGGAGGATATATGGGCAATTATCCTGGCTCTGGTTGTGCTCCTTTTATCCATCCTCGCGCCAGACCTTTTACATGACATCTTCAAGAAATATCTTTTTATAATATGAAATTTATCGGAGGGCGCCTAAATGTCGGTTATAAGTTCAATGATTACGCCTGACTGGAAAAAATTCATTCCAGGCTTGCTGTTGTGTGCACTTTTTGCATTTGTAGTAATGAATATTCATCACCTTCTTGCCACGTATCACAAGGCCGATGCTGCATCTTTAAAGATACCAAAGATAGAAAAAAAGATAGCCGAGCTTAAAAATTCAGGGGCAGCAACTCATGAAATCGCTCCCCTGGAACATAAACTCTCCCAATACAGAAAGGCACTGAAAAAGGTTAATGGCAAGGTGGGTCAGCGTTGGCAGTGGGCAACATTTCTGTACGAAACCTGCCAGTTCAAGTATGTGGCCATGCTACTAATAGGAGG
>QOAL01000045.1 GCA_003978135.1 Thermodesulfatator sp. | reverse complement strand
TGATTTTACCCAGCAGGTGGTCACAGCCATCAAGAACAATTCCCTGGATGCAATGAAGAAAAAATTCTGCAGCCAGTGCGATGTGCTCATGATTGAGCAGGTTCACTGCCTTTCCGGCAGGGAAAGAACCCAGGCTGAGCTTGCCCTTGCCCTGGATCCCCTTATTGATCACGGGAAGATAATAATCTTCACTGGCAATCAGCTTCCCCGGACCATACCAAACATGAGCAATTCCTTGAGGTCCAGGCTGGCAGGAGGGATTATCACCTCTATCAATCCGCCTGATTTTGAGACCAGGAAAAGGATTCTCGTCAGAAAGGCCAAGAGCCAAGGGGTGAATCTTGGGGCTGATACAGTGGAATATCTTGCCAGGCATCTGAAGGGTGACATCAGGAGGATCGAGAGTGCGGTAATCGGTCTTATCACCAAATCATCACTGCTGAAAAGACCTATCAACCTGGATCTTGCCACTGAAATAATCCACGAGATAGTTGGTGACCCCGAGCCCCTGTCTGTTACAAGCATCAAGGACATGATCTGTAACCATTTCAGTCTTGAGCCTCAGCAGATCTGTTCCCGTTCCAGGAAGAAAGAGGTGGCGCTTCCCAGGCAGATTGCCATGTACTTTTCAAGGAAGTTCACGGATTCTTCCTTGCAGGTAATAGGCAGAGAATTCAACAGGGATCATGCCACAGTGCTTCATTCTGTAAAAAAGATAGAAAAACAGATGAAGATTTCCTCCAAGTTCAAGAGCCAGATGGATTATCTCAAAGACCAGCTTGAAAAACAGAAATGGCGTCCCTGAAAAATGCTGTCCATCCGGAATAGAGGACAGCTGTTTACGGGATAAATGAAATTCAATGCCAGGCAGCTGATCTCCAGGTTCCAGGATATAGTTGGAAGCGATTATTTCCTGACAGACCCGGCAGATACTGTTTGTTATTCCTTTGATGCAAGCGGTTATGAAAAGGCACCTTGGGCAGTGGTCCTGCCAGAAAATACAGAGCAGGTCAGCCGTATCCTGGGGATTTGCAGCAGTAACCAAATCCCGGTGATCCCAAGGGGAGCTGGAAGCGGTACTACCGGGGCCTCGGTTCCTGTTTCAAACAGCCTGGTGCTTTGCCTTACCCGCATGAAAACCATAAAATCAATTAATCGGGTGGAACTGTCATGTGTGGCAGAACCTGGTGTTATTACCGGACGGCTTCAAAAAAAGGTGGAAGAAAGAGGGCTTTTTTATCCCCCAGACCCAGCCAGCCTGTCCTTTTGTACCATTGGAGGCAATGTAAATACCTGTGCCGGTGGCGCCAGGGCTGTCAAATATGGAGTTACAAGGGACTATGTGAGATCCCTGGAAGTGGTCTTGGCTGATGGAAGCGTGATCAGGGCCGGGGCTTCAACCGCAAAGGGCGTGGTGGGCTATGATCTGAGGCACCTTTTTGTGGGAGCCGAGGGCACCCTGGGAATAGTGACTGAAATCACCTTGAAGCTCTTGCCGCTGCCAGAGGCGGTAGGCACCCTGGCAGCCACTTTTCCATCCAGCCTTCAAGCCATTGAAAGTGTCACCTGTCTGTTCAGGTCAGGGATACTGCCAAGGTGTGCTGAGTTTCTAGATGGTCCGAGCCTGAAATGTATTTCTGAACTGCTTCCATTTGATGTTGGTCCGGCTGATCAGGCATTTTTGCTGGTGGAGGTGGACGGTCCTTCAGGTTCAGTTGCATCACAACTGGAAAAGGTGAAAAAATGCCTTGGCCAAAACCGTGGTGCCTCGCTTTTTGTGCCTGAAGGGCAGGCAGATACCTCAATGCTCTGGAATGCCCGAAGAAAACTTTCTCCTGCCATAAAAAAACTGGGTTTTCAACGAAAAATCAGTGAGGACATATGCGTTCCCAGGGCTGCGCTTACCAAGATGCTTGCCTTTCTCCAGGAATTGGACAAAAATACTCCCATTACAATTTTGTCCTTTGGCCATGCAGGAGATGGAAACCTTCATGTAAATCTGTTATTCAATGAAGAGGAACTTGAATCAGAAGGTCAGGTCAAGGAAATCATCAAGCGGATAATGGAAAGGACAGTGGAGCTTGGCGGGACCATTTCAGGGGAACATGGAATAGGCATTGCCAAGAGCCCCTTTTTGAGTCTGGAATTGAAGCCAAGGACCATTGAATTGCAAAGGCAGATCAAAAGGGTCTTTGACCCCTGCAACATCCTTAATCCATCCAAGATTTTTTGATGTTTTTTACAGGACACCTGATTCATAATAATCATATCTATTGGCCTGGTTTTAACAGGGAACGGTCGGGAGAATATTATGCTGGTTACTGGTGTAATCGCAGCAGGAGGTACCGGGAAAAGGCTTGGGGAAAAGATACCCAAACAGTTTCTTGATCTGGAAGGCAAGCCTGTCATTGCATGGAGCCTGGAGGCATTTTCATTTGCCAGCGAGATAGGAGAGGTCATTCTTGTAAGTCCTGTGGATCATGTGGAACAGGCCAGGGAGTATGCGGAGAAGTATTGCATAGGAAAACCTGTTAAGGTGGTTGAAGGGGGTAAGACACGTCAGGAATCAGTCAGAAATGGTCTGGATGCCTCATCAAAGGATCTGAACTGGATTGCTGTCCACGATGCAGCAAGGCCCTTCATAACCCCACAGGAAATAGACTCTATTTGCCTCATGGCAAGGGATGTGGGGGCGGCCATAGCAGGTGCCAGGATTGTTGATACCATCAAGGAGGTGCATAACCAGATTATCACCAGGACCCTTGACCGCTCCATACTGGTTTCAGCCCTGACGCCCCAGGTATGCAGGAAGGACGATCTGCTGTCAGCCTATGAAACAGCTTCACAGACAGGCTTTGCTGGTACAGATGAGGCCAGCCTCCTTGAAAATGCAGGTATGATCGTAGCTGTTTATTTCGGCTCATCCCTCAACTTCAAAATCACCACCCCGGATGATCTTGAGATAGCAAGGGCTGTGGCAGCCCATCTTCAGAGACACTCAGCAGATGAAAGTTGATTCCAGAGATTTCAGGACAGGTTTTGGATACGATGTTCACAGGCTGGTGGAGGGCAGAAAACTGGTGCTGGGCGGAGTGGAAATCCCCTATGAACTGGGGCTTTTGGGTCATTCAGATGCAGATGTGCTTTTGCATGCAGTGTGTGATGCCCTTCTCGGTGCAGCAGGACTTGGTGACATTGGCCGCCATTTTCCCGATTTTGATCCGTCCTACAGGGGAATTTCATCCATGACACTGCTCAAGGAAGTGAACTTCAAGCTTGCTTCATCAAACTGGAAGACCAACAATGTGGACAGCACCATAGTTGCACAGAGGCCAAAGCTTAGCCCGTTCATCCCGAAAATGGTCAGCAATATATCGGAGTGCCTTGGAATAGCCCTGGATAGGGTCAACGTAAAGGCCACCACAACAGAAGGCCTTGGTTTTGCGGGTCAGGGCCAGGGAATAGCAGCCTACAGCGTTGTAACCGTTGTTGGAATTTGAACCTTTTTAAGGCAGAACCTGTGAGGCGTTTTTTATGGGAGCATTTCCAGTCTGGGGCCGAGCGGTTCCTTTCAAGATTTCACCAACAGCCGCTGTGCAGGCTACATACTCTTTCTGGATACATACTCCAACAATTTTACAACATAAAGTGCG
>QOAL01000147.1 GCA_003978135.1 Thermodesulfatator sp. | reverse complement strand
TCAGATCAAGCACGGCATGCTCTCGCAGTACATGATCAAGCAGTTGAGAAACCCATCGGTCAGGATGGCTCTTGCGTAAGTCCTATTGTATTCCGAATCCTCACAGGCTTCCCACAAACGGCTCCCCCTTGCCATCTCCCGTCGCATGTGGTATCCCTTTGCAAGAAGAGCCAGGCACAAAGGATCATTTGCCCTGTTATGCAGGCACAGGGTGAGTATTTGTCTTGCCTCTTGCCATGTTCCTGTTTCCAGGGCCGCCCTGCCACAAATTCGGAGCAGCGGCAAGGGCAGCTGAAGGTTGCCTTTTTGGGGACCTTCAGGCAGAAGAAGGTTCAGGAGTTCCTGAAATCTGCCTTGTTTCTCCCAGCATTTTGCAAGTCTCAGGAGTACAGCAGGATTCTGGGGGGCCATGGAATATGCCTTTCGGGTCTGTTTTTCCGCAGCGTCAATCTGGCCTGCGTCCAGATTGATTCCCGCCAGGTTGTAAATGGCCATGAAGTTGTCCGGCATATCTGAAAGCACTTGTTCAAAACAGGCCTTTGCCTGCTTGGTGCGCTTGAGATCAGCCAGAACTACTCCGAGGCTGTTTAGTAAGTTGGGTTCAGAGGGATTAAGCTTGAGGCCTTTTTTATAGGCCGAGCATGCACCCCTGATATCTCCCCACGAGACCAGCAAGTCACCCTGGACATTTCGGGTTACATGATCAAACACAGCCATATTGCCTGGCCCCAGAAGTTGTGCATGGATCAGGGAATAAAGTGCATGGAAGTGAAGAAATTTTTTGGAAACCCCCGCCTCTGATGCCCTGGCAAAACCTGCATAAAGCGCCGAGCCGACGTGGCGTAAAATATCCTGAAACAGCCTGGCTCCCCAGCCCGCAAGTCCGTCTGGTTCATCCTGAATGACGGACCTGGGAAACACAACAGATAAGCACTTTGTTCCTGCCTCAATTATCTGGATTTCAGGCCGCCACCTTTTTTCAAAAAAATCTTCAAGCCTCTTTTTAGCTGCCATGGATTCAAGGCTGATCATGGCACAGCATGCGCCTGGCATGGCAGAAAATCCTCCTGGTGAAAAAGCAGGACTTTTCAGGTCGGCGCCGGTTTTAAGAAGTATCTCACGGGCTGCAGATGGCATGAAGACAGCACTGTTGAGTCCCCTGGCAACGTACTGCCAGTGATATATTTCTTTACAATCCTTATGGATTTCATGGCCCAGAAGGGCGCGAAAGGCCATCCCAGACCGGGACAGATGGAGTGCCAGCTGTCTTATGCCTTCTGAAAGGTTGTTGTTATTCCCTTTAATCCTAAACCAGAGAGATGAACAGCTTCTTCCTGCAAACCTGAGACAGGAGGAGGGAAAATAACGCTCCAGCATTTTCCTGCCGCTGTCAAGGGGAGGGGCCTTTTTGTGACAGGACATCTGTATAAGGCGGAGAGGCCTGCTCTGTCGGTCATGGAGCATTCGGGAAACAAACGGCGGGGGCTGGTCATCTGTTGAAACACAGGCGGACAGCTTGGCAAAAAACAGTCGGTCTTTAAGCACGGCTTGAAGAAACAGCAGTATCCGGTCCGCCTCTGCCGTTGATATATCCTTTGGAACGCCTGTAAATTCATAAAGACCCAGGCAAGGAAGCCCTTCCTGGCTGGAGAGTGGAACCAGGGCCCTGAGTGCAAGCCTGTCCCAGAAACCCGTGTTTGAACTGAGCCTTTTCCAGGCCCTCTCCCTCTGTCGTTGGGACATGGCAATGGTGTCAAGGATTGATTCAAGCCCTCTGTCTTGGTCACATGGAAAAAAGGTTGCCTGGGAAAAGGGCAATATTCGCTTTACCTCTTCCACTATTTCCGGCCCAAACACCAGGGGATCTGATGGCTCAAGCCTTATACCCATTGAATTCATGTCAGTGCCTCCGGAAGCCAGAGAAAACAGATGCTAATCCAGGCCGAGTTTAACCGCTGCCTTTCTGACGCATTCAGCAACCAGTGTAAACTGATCTTCTTTTATTGTTCGAACATCCATCAGAATACGATCGTCTTCTATCCTGACTATTACAGGAGGATCTCCGAGCCTGAGTTCCCGTTCCAGACCAGCCACGCCGGACTTTCCATCTCCCGTCCCTTTCTTTAGCTCCAGGGTTACGGCAGTTGAGCGCAGGTTTTGCAGGGGGAGAGCCCCGCCGCCGACCCGGGATATGGTTTCTGTTAGGTCAACATCCAGGTCATTAAGTCCAAGGGCTGCCAGTGCCTGCCGGAGGTTTTCAGCTCGGAGTTTTGTCTCTTCCTGGCTCATGGAGAGCATTTTTAGGGTGGGAATTTTGGAAAGAGCCTTTTCAGGCTCCCTGTAGATCCTGAGAGTGCCTTCCAGGGCTGCCAGTGTAAGCTTGTCAATACGCACAGCCCTGTTTATGGGATTTTTCCTGATCTTGTCCACTAGTTTTCTTTTCCCCACAATGATGCCAGCCTGGGGTCCTCCCAGCATCTTGTCGCCGCTGAATGAAACCAGATCCGCACCTGCCTCAAGGGACTCCTTCACAGTGGGTTCATGTATGAATCCGTAGGGAGTCAGGTCTATAAGGTTGCCGCTTCCAAGGTCTTCTATAACAGGAAGACCATGCTTGTCTCCCAGGGCCTTCAGGTTTGCCATGGACACGGAGCGGGTAAAACCCACTATGGCAAAGTTGCTCTGGTGCACCTTCATGAGAAGGGCGGTGTTTTCGCCAATGGCCCTTTCATAGTCAGCCAGATGAGTCCGATTGGTAGCTCCTACCTCTTTCAGAATCGCGCCGCTCCTGGCCATTACATCAGGTATCCTGAAGGAGCCCCCTATTTCCACCAGCTCTCCCCTTGAAACAATAACTTCTTTTCCCTTGGCAAGGGTTTCAAGGCTGATTAAGACTGCTGCAGCATTGTTATTCACCACCAAGGCGGCTTCTGCTCCTGTCAATTCGCAGAGGATATCCTCTACATGGCTGTAACGGCTTCCCCTTTTCCCGTTTTCCAGATCATATTCCAGGTTTGAATAATTAGCAGCAATCCGGAACATGGGCTCAAACAGCTCTTCCGGAAGCAGGGATCTGCCAAGATTCGTATGGACCACAACCCCTGTTGCATTGATCAGGGGCTTGAGTGAAGGTTCAACCGCCCGCTGCAGCTCTCGCCTGATCCTTTCAGTAACTTCTTCAATGGAAAGAGAGGAGATATCTTGGAGATTACCCGACAGAATTGCATGCCTGATGTCGTCCAAAACCCGTCTGCATATCCTAAGCTTCAGAGACGGAGGGGTGTCGCCAGGCAATTTCTGGAGTATCTTGTCCGTCTTGGGTATAGATTTGAGAAGCTCTTTAAAGTTGCGAGAGGTGTTCATGCTGAAAATTAATCTCCTTTGGCCTGGAAAAACTAAAGAAAGATGGCTTCAAGTTGGCCTGGATTTTTATCTTAAGAAACTGGGGAATTACTATCAAGTAAAAGTGATAAATACAAAGACCGCCAGGGGAAAAGGGAAAAAGAAGGACCAGCTCATTGAGTCCGAGGCCTTGTTTCTTAAAAAGGCCCTTCCTGCCAGGGGTTTCCATGTTGCCCTGGATGCCAACGGCAAGATGTATTCCTCAAAGGGGCTTGCCAAGCTTGTAAAAGAGTTGGAGGAAAGGGGGCTGGGAAG
>QOAL01000146.1 GCA_003978135.1 Thermodesulfatator sp. | reverse complement strand
CTCTCCATGTCAGCTGCATGGCTCAGATTGGGGCAAGTATGCGACGTCCGCATCTGTAATATCTGCATCTTCATAATATGTTGCACGGAAAACTGACAAATTTCTCATCTGCGTTGTTTCCATTGTGGAAAGAAATTCCTACCAACTGAGACTTTTTCATTGCACCTTGTTCATCCCAATAATTTTTATTTTTAAAATCAACCTGTTACTGATCTGATGTTGTGGCATTTCCCTTGCTGTTTAAATAACCTGTGCATGAGGCATTCAAATTTTTCCTGGAAAGGCAGGTCTGAAACATGAATCTCAAAACAGCAGGTGCAGTACTGGCCCTCACAATATTTTTGGGCTACGGCTTTTTAAACGGACTGGATTCGAGCCAGCTCCTAAATCTCCAGTCACTCATGATAGTTTTTGGCGGTATAGGACTTGTACTGTGGTTTGGTTTTCCCACAGAGGATATAGGAAAAACATGGACTTCAGTTATCAGGGCCTTTAGCAATACACCTGCAAAGGATGAATACCACAAACTCATGGCGGACGTCCTGAAACTGGCCCGCGCCTACCGAATGCACGGTCCCATGGCACTTGAAAAAACTGTAAAGCATGTAAAAAACGATTTTTTGGCCTACGGGGCTTCCCTGGTAGCTGAAGGCTACAGCAAAGCGGACCTCTATCAAGCACTGGAGAGGGAACACAGGATCCAAAGCGCAGAAGACCTTTCCCAGATCCGTATCCTGAGAACTCTCACCAGGCTATCACCAGCCCTGGGTATGGCAGGCACTGTGATAAGCCTGATGAAGGTTATGCAGGAACTTGGAGACATGGATTCAATCGGAGGCTCCCTGGGACTGGCTTTAAGCTCCACGTTATATGGCATCATGATGGCAAACCTCCTTTTTCTTCCCCTAACTCTCAAACTGGAAAAGCTTGCTGAGGAAAATTCTGCCAGGAGGATGATGATAACCGAAGCGGTTATGGGCATACATCACGGAGAACATCCCCTGCGCATTGCAGAAAGGCTTAATTCCTTTGATATCTACTGCAAGCTGAACCATAAAAAAAGCATCAGGGCCCTGGCATCCAAAGGACACGAGAAACCTTTACAGCAGGTTTCTGCAGGTTGAAAAGGAGGCTGATGGAGGTGCAGAAGAATCATTACCTTGATGGCATGATGTTGGAAGATCCGTTTTACCAGGCGCTTGCCAGAGATACTGAGGATTCATCCTGGATGCTCAGCCTGAGTGATCTCATGTCGCTCCTTCTGATATTCTTTCTGGTATGGACTACCTTGAACATTGCAGATCAAAAAAACAAGGGCTCTGTTCCAGAAGTCTCTCAGAGCCAGATGAATTTTTCCGCAGCCCAAGATCCCCTCAATGGGCTCAAGGATAGCCTTTTGGAATTTTCTCCGGAAACAACAGCTGACGGCAACATTGTTATTGTACTTACAGAAGACCTATCCTTTGATTCAAATTCTGCGGTTTTAACCTTGAATGCAGAGAAAATACTGAAGAGAATCGCAAGCAAATTAAAGACCGGCAACCATTATCGCCTGCGAATATTGGGCCATACAGACAACCAGCCCGTTGGCAGCGGCGGTCCGTGGACTTCGAACTTTGATCTGTCCTATCACAGGGCAGCAGCAGTTGCCACAAGCTTGATCTCCTTTGGAATATCACCTGGAAGAATAACATGCCAGGCGTTCGGAGACCTGTACCCAGCACAGGACAACAAGAATCCAGAAAAAAGACGATTTAACAGGCGAGTAGAAATAGTAATTGAACCCGTAAATTAAAGATGAGAAACTTTAATTTGCCTCCGGTGCGGAGCAGATAGAAAGAGCGGATATGAAGCCAGGAGAGCATTCAATTCCCCTATTTGTCCCCTCATGGTCTAAGGATGCATCATGCGCAGGGACCATACCCCATACTCTAAACATACTCTTCGAGAATCTCACGAGAATCCATTGATAATGTGAAAAAACCTGCTAAATTTCCCACACTGGAAATATGCTAATTTTCAGGAGGTTTAAATGATTGAGGGAGTGATAACCGATGAATTTCTTTCCCAGCTCTTCCCGCCGGAAAGGGCTGACGAATTCTTTGAGGCGCTCTACGGTGGTGCTGAAACAGGGGCATTCGACATAGCCCTGAAATTAAGAGGTTTTAATGAATCAGAAAACCTGCTGTTTCTGGATTTTGTACTGACAGAAAGACCGGGGAAATGCATGGCATGCAGCTTGACATATGGCCTTCCACCTGTTTTTCAGCGGCACCCTGTCATAAATATCAACGGCATGATCAAAAAAATAGAAGAAAAGCTGAAAAAAGACTGGATTGCAGAGGAATGGTCACTCGGCTCCACAACAGTAGTCAGCAAAGATATCAACTGCATTCCTCTTGTAATCAAGTTGAAAAGAAGGCAGTAAGGCTACAAAAACAAGTAATGAAAAAAGGGCCGAAACGGCCCTTTTTTTATTCCAGGAAGAGTTCTTATGGCCTCTACATGGCGCTCTTTTTATAGAGCAGCCCTTCTGTTTCCGGAAGCCTCTGCATCCATGACGGATCAGCCAACCAGTAGCCCTTCAGTTCCTTGAGTTTGCCCGTAGCATTCAAATTCATGAGAAAATTATCCACCCAGTTTATCCAGAGAACGTCGCTGGAGGGCATGGCTGCGCCTAGGGGCTCGAAAGTAAATGGAGCCGAAACCGCCAGCTTTTTGTCCTGATTCCTGAATGCCATTACCACACAAAAGGGTTCATCTGCCATAAGGGCCTGGGCCTTGCGGTCTATAACCATCTTGAAGGCGGTTTCCATATCCTTTACCGCAATTATGTCGGCCTTTGGAGCCATGGCCCTGGCTACCTGTTCCCCTGTAGTACCCCTGGAAACCACAATCTTGAAACTGGGCTTGTTCATGTCTTCAGGCCCCTTAACCTTGCTTACAATGGATTTCTCACCAAGAAGGGACTGTCCAGTCACGTAATAGGGACCAATAAATACCACCCTGAGATTCCGTTTCGGGGTTATGGTTATTCCAGCCAGGGCAATGTCTATCTCATTCTTTTCAATAGCACTGAACAACTTGGTGATGGGCATTTCGGAAATAGTCAGCTTCACGTCCATGGCCTCTGCCATCATCCTTGCCAGATCTATGTCAAAGCCCATTGGATTGCCGTTCTTATCGTCCACAGTAAACGGCGGATAATGCCCTGTTGTACCAACAGTAAGCACACCCTTTTTTAATATCCTGTCGATTACATTTCCAGCAGACGCTTGACATACAAAGCCAAAGACCAAAACAAAAAACAATACCATGGACAATACAGCTCTTTTCATAAAAAGACTCCTCGTTTTTTTAAGGCATAGTTACTATAGTTCCTGTTGAAACACAACGTGAGACCTGCGAAAAACCAACGGTTCAGTCCGTAAGCGATTATAGGGTAGGAAATTGAAGTACAGGTAGCACGTCGGGGGAGCATTCCCTGTTTGTCCCATTATCTTTCGTAAGCAAGGATCATGTCCTGTAGTCAGCATTAATATGCACGTATTCATCAGTAAGATCACAGGTAAGCATCTTAAAGCCAGAGCTTCCTGCATTAAGATCCACGGTCACAGAAAATTCATCCCCCTTCATAATCTCTGAAGCTTTCATTTCCGCTTTCT
>QOAL01000123.1 GCA_003978135.1 Thermodesulfatator sp. | reverse complement strand
GCGGTAGAAAGCTTCCGGTACACCTGAAAGTAGATACAGGAATGGGGCGCTTTGGTCTTTTACCTGGGGAGCTGATTGAAACTGTAAAAAATATGAGCAGGTGGCCGGGGCTTAAATTTCAGGGGCTTTATACCCACATGGCCGCGGCAGATCTGCCTGATGATCCTCTCAACGTTAAACAGCTTAGGATCTTTAAGGATGTGCTCCAGGGGGTACACAATGCAGGCTGGCCTCCGAAATATATTCACATGGCCAATTCAGCCGCACTTTTGAATCTTCCAGAGACCAGATTCAATCTTGCAAGGCCGGGGATAGCGCTTTACGGTGCCTTTAGCAGCAGGGGCGTCCAGGCATCTGGTTTCAGGCCGGTGATGAGTTTTTCTGCCAGGATCTGCCATGTCAGGAGCCTTAAGGCAGGCAGCACCGTTAGTTACGGGCACACCTTCACCTGTAAGAGAAAGACCATTATTGGAATAGTACCTGTGGGCTATGATAACGGCTATCCCAGGGCCCTTTCTAACAGGGCGCATGTGCTGGTAAACGGGAAAAGATGCCCGGTTGTCGGGAATATATGCATGAGGGCCTTTATGGTGGATGTTACAGGGGCAGGTCAGGTTAGCGAAGGCCAGGAAGTGATTATAATAGGCCGCAGTGAAAGAGAAGAAATCAACGTATGCCGGCTTGCGGAAAAGGCAGGTACTATAAGTTACGAGTTACTCTGCCTGCTTGGAAAGTTGAACAGGCGGATTATAGTTAAGTGATATTGCAAATTGAATCTATAATTCTTGCCGGATTTTTTACAGGAACTGCATGGGAAAATGTTTGGAATCGGACTTCCTGAACTCATAGTCATTTTGGCCCTTGCTCTCATAGTGCTGGGCCCGGAAAAATTGCCCCAGGTGGCCAGGCAGGCTGCAAGGTTGATTAATGAACTGAAGAGGGCCTCTGATGAATTCAAGAAGGAGCTGGAGCTGGACAAGCTTGATGATATTAGAAAGCCGATTAAACTGGACAAGGTGCTGGGTGAAGACCTGTCAGAGCTGGTCCAGAAGAAAAATCTCGTTGAACCTGATTTTTTAAAGACGGACAGTGAAAAGAGTGGCCCTGGAGGGCTTGGCCCTGAATGGCAAGAAGCCCAGGGACCTGCTGCCTCTAAAGAAAAAAGCCTGGACAGCGGATCCGAAGACATGGCTGACAAGAAGTCCCAAGATCCTGAGAAACAGGGTGAAGATCGGGTAAAAGGACCGGAGTCTCCCAATGCGGGAGGATAAGTACACCCTTCAGGATCATCTCGGAGAGCTGAGACAGAGACTTATTCATTCGGCTGTCTTTTTTGCAATAGCCTTCGGGGTCTGCTATGCGTTTTCAGCCCCCATGGTTTCCTTCCTGTTTTATCCCGTGAAACAGGCTCTGCCAGAAGGCAGCACCATGGTATTTACTGCCCTTCTTGAGGGTTTCATGGCCTATCTTAAGGTGGCCTTCTGGGCAGCTGTTGTGCTTACTGCCCCGGTCATCATCTTCCAGGCATGGAGATTTCTGCTGCCTGCCCTTTATGAAAATGAAAAAAGGGTGTTGAAAAAGGTAATTTTTTTCGGGGGAGGCCTTTTCATGGCAGGCGGGATCTTTGGTTACTGGGTCGTCATACCGCTTATACTTTCGGTAAGCCTTGGTTATTCAAGCGAGAATCTCCAGGCCCTTCCAAGGCTTCAGAACTACCTGGTTTTCACCCTGAAGAGTATTTTTGTTTTTGGCATGATTTTCGAAGTGCCATTTGTCATGGCAGGTATTTCACGTGCCGGGCTTATTCCAAGGGATTATTTCAAAAAGCACAGAAAGGTTGCATACGTGGCCGTCTTTATCCTATCAGCAGTGCTTGTGCCGTCTGATCTCTTTTCACAAATACTCCTGTTTTTCCCCATGCTCATGGTATACGAGGCAGGAGTGCTCCTTTCGAGGTGACAAAACCGCTTCCGGATATTCAGGAAAGCTCATAAATTGCATCTGATATACCGGCTCGAAAACAGAGGCATTCCCGGTTTGTCCTTGGACCGAAAGGATACAAAAGCCTCTTTTGCATTATTACATGGCTGCCTCTTCGCCGCATTTCTAAAAAACCATGCCTTTTAAGAATCTTGCAGACGTCCTTTCCGGATAAGTTTTTGAGCTTAGGCAATTGCAACCTCTAAGGGGGAAATGAAAATATCTGTTTTTAATCGTTCCTCGATTTCATTTTTCGAGGCGGTCTCAAAAAAGAGTTCAACGGCCTCGGCGAGGTTGCTTTTTGCCTCTTCTACACTCTTTCCCTGGGATGCAATGTCCAGCTCGGGGCAGAAGGCGGCGAACATATCGTCTTCCTTGGTAAGTATGGCAGTGAGGTATTTTGTCATAATATCTCCATCTATTCGTTTCGCAGTAACTGGCGAGTTATGATATGATTTGTTCTGAGTGTGAAAGCTTGAACTAGTCGGCCCTTTGATTCTTGGCAATTTTAGTCTAAGTCTTACGTAATAATCGTTGAACCATCAGAGAAAATAAAATGTCGAATATAAATTTCAATACGACAAATCAGACCTGGCGACAGCTTATGGGAAACGGCCTGATTTACAAGGTCCCCAGGTTCCAGAGGGATTATAGCTGGGGGCCAGATGAATGGGAGGACTTGTGGGTAGATATTGAAAATCTTTTCTCTCCAGAAGGGGAACCTGGGCATTATATGGGTTACCTTGTTCTTCAAAGCAAGGACTCCAAGCACTTTGACATAATTGACGGCCAACAGAGGATGACTACACTCAGCATCCTTGTGCTGGCTGTTTTGAAGCATTTGAAAAATCTGATAGAGGACGGGATTGACCCCGAAAATAATAGGAAAAGAGAAGAACAGTTACGGAATAATTTTATTGGCTACCTTGACCCGGTAACGCTTGTTCCACAGACTAAGTTGAGTCTCAACTGCAATAACGACGATTTCTACAAGGACAGGTTGGTACCCCTTGAAAAGTTGCCGCAACGGGGGCTCAAGCCATCTGAAAGGCTCCTGAAAAACGCCTTTGAATGGTTTGTAAGGCAACTTCAACAGACTTGTGCAAAGGATAAGGACGGACGAGAGCTCGCCAAGTTTCTGACGGATTTATCAGACAGGCTTTTTTTTACCGTTATTACCGTTACAGATGAACTGAATGCCTTTAAGGTCTTTGAAACCCTTAATGCGAGAGGAGTTCGTCTTTCTCCGACAGATCTTTTAAAGAACTATCTTTTCTCAGTGGTTTGCCGTGACCATTGCAACGAGCACGAATTGAATGCCCTGGAACGGCGCTGGCACAAGATGGTGGACAGACTCGGAAGCGAAAGTTTTCCGTCTTTCTTGAGGGCCCACTGGAATAGCCGCAAGAATTTTGTAAGGGAGGCAGAACTCTTTAAGACCATCAGACGAAATACCCCTGACAGGCAGGCTGTATTTGAACTTTTAAGGCAAATGGAAGAGGATCTGGATGTTTATGTGGCCCTTTCAAACCCTGAAGATGAGCTCTGGAATGAGGATGAACGGCCCTTTATCAGGGAATTGAGGATGTTCAGTGTAAGGCAACCCTGGCCCCTTTTAATGGCCTGTTTCAGGGCCTTTGATCGTGTTGAGATTGCAAAGATACTAAGGTCTGTAAGCATAATTTCTTTTC
>QOAL01000004.1 GCA_003978135.1 Thermodesulfatator sp. | reverse complement strand
TCGGCTATTAATTTTTTCAGGTGTTTTCTGCGCTTACCTTCACCGAGAATTATGAGCCTCATATCTCTTTTTTCAACAGAGAAAAACCGGGCCCGTTTTCTGAGCTTCGAGCTATCCCATGCTGTATCCAATGCCTTTAAAATTGATCGGGCCAGGGCTTTCTCGTCATCCACTGGAGTAAGAATGCCAAATTTGCCGTGGTCAAGTATTTCAGCAGCCCCACCAGGGCAATCTGTGCTGATTACAGGACACCCGGCTGAAAGGGCTTCTATTAGAACACCTGGTAGGCCTTCCCATCTGGAGGAAAGACAAAAAAGGTCTGCCCTGGCCATATATGCCATGGGGTTGGGTACAACACCATGAAGATCAACACGATTTGCAAGGTCGAGATCGGCTATTAATTTTTTCAGGTGTTTTCTGCGCTTACCTTCACCGAGAATTATGAGCCTCATATCTCTTTTTTCAACAGCCCTGGCAAAGGCATTTATGAGCAATTCAAAATTTTTTTGAACCACCAGCCTTCCCGCCGCGACAATGACGGGTATTTCGTTTTTGTTTCTTGCTTTGAGCCAGGGATGACTAATTTTTTCGCGGGCCTTTTCCATCATCTCTGGAGTGAACATTGGGTTATATACAACATCTATCTTTTCCAAGGGAATCCCTGTTACATCTGAGATGTCCTGAGCAGTGCTTTTGGAAACTGCAATAAATCCGTCTGCCTTTGGATAATACCTGCAGCTTTTCAAAAATCTGATTTTGCGCCGCAGTTTCTGTTTTTGCCCAAGGGAGGCCTTGAGTGGGTTGCTTAATCTGAGAATCAGGGGGATATCTGTTTTGGAAAGCTGCTTTGCTGAAATGGCTGCCAGGTGGGCATTGTTACCTCCAGACATGAGAATATCTATCTTTTTTTCCCTTAAATACCTGGCAAGAGGATATTTACTGAAATCCAGTTTCCTTTTTTTGGGGGCATTTTTTAGGAAATGTCCCAGGAATCTATGTTCCAGTTCAATAATTTCCAGTCCTTCTGTGTCATTATCAAGGTATTGCCCCTTTTCAACGATTATGATTTTAACGTCGTGGCCCCGTTCCATAAAACCCCTGGCCAAGGAGATGACCCTCCGCGTGGCTCCACCCCAGGTAAGGCCGTATAACGTAATGCCTATGCGGAATTTTCCGTTCTTTTTCTTAACGTTTTTCATATATTCAAGATAAAGGGGAAAAAAATAATCAGACCAGGCGGAGTAATCGCACAACTGGAAAAAGGCATGGGGCCTGATGCAAGATTTGGAAAAGGATTTTATGCATGGGACCGAGGTAATCAAACGCCATGGAATACGATTGACGCAGTGCTACTTGATCTTTGGCTTCAAAACTTCGTGTAATTGCAGAACGCGCCCTTTCCTTCAACACCGTGTCATAGGAAACCATGTCCTGTGCCTTGGCACGATGCCGCAAAAAGGCTGTAAAACCATAAATTGCCGCATTTGCCCTATCTGATGACAGGTTCCCCTGGGAGTGTTTTCTGTACGCCGAGGTGGCCACCGGATCGAAAACCCAGGGTCTGTTATGAATGATCCGGAGCCAGAATTCAATGTCATGTCGGCGTAACTGGTTTTCAAGCAATCCTCCCACTTCCCGGGCGTGTCTTGTTTGCACCGAACAGGCTGACATGCCTACAAAGTGACCGTAACGTCTGAACAGTGCTATATAATCATCGATCCCGGTGCCTGTTACCTCGGATTCCATCTTGCCGTTTCTGATATGAATGTCACCGGCTTTGATGTGATTGTAATGGTTGATATAAGCCACGGCCCCGGTGCGCCTTATGACACGTGAAGCCCGCTCCAGGTGATCGGGAAACCACAGATCATCTGCGTCTAGAAAAGCTATCCAGTCTCCGGTTGCCACCTTTATGCCTGCGTTGCGTGCGCCGGCCCCTCCTCTTCTTTCAGTATGAAGAAGACGTACTTGAATTGGTGCCTGGTTAATGATCTGGCAGCTTGCATCAGTTGAACCATCGTCAATAACAATAATTTCATGGGGCTGTTTCGTCTGTTCAGCCACTGATTTGAGACAATCGCCAATGAATGGGGCAGCATTGTAACAGGGAATAACTACCGAGATGTTCATCTGTTCTGCAACCTCAAGACTAAAGACTGAATCCTTCACCCAGGTACACGGTCCTGACTTCAGGGTTTGCGGCAATTTCATCAGGTGTCCCGCTGGCGAGAATCCCTCCTTTACTAAGGATGAATGCCCTATCGCATATCCGCATGGTTTCTCTGACATTGTGGTCTGAAATCAGGATGGCCATGCCCCTGGCCTTGAGACCAACGATTATATCCTGGATGGTCGTGACCGTGATGGGATCTATGCCTGCAAAGGGTTCATCCATCAATAAAAAGTCCGGTTCTATAGCCAGTGCCCTGGCGATTTCCAGGCGCCTGGCTTCACCTCCTGAAAGGGAACGGGCCCGGTTCCTGGAAACGTGCTCCAGATTGAATTCTTCCAGGAGCCTGTCTTTTCTTTCCAGACGTTCCTGTCGAGAGATGTCCTGGAATTCCAGTACGCCCAGCAGATTCTGTTCAACACTCAATCCCTGAAATACCGACCTTTCCTGCGGAAGGTATGAGAGCCCGGCCCTGGCCCTTTGTGAAAGGTTCATGCTGGTAATATCCAGGGTATCTACAAGTACCCTGCCGCGGTCCGGCTTAAAGATACCAGCCATCATGTAAAATGTGGTGGTTTTGCCTGCTCCGTTGGGGCCAAGAAGGCCTACTATCTCGGCTGACTGTACGTTCAGGGATAGTCCCTTAACCACTGTTTTGCCCTTAAATGACTTTTCAAGGTCAATGGCTGATAATGTTTTTCTGCTCATTGGGCCTTCTCAGGGGCTGGCTCTGCTTCAATAGTTGCATTTACGTCTGACAAGACATGGATGATTTTTTCCTTGGTATCCAGCACAAGCCCCTTGCCGTTTATTATGGAATCCTGAATTACCGCATGGACAGGAGCATCTGTGGTGATGGTGCCGGTTTCTTCATTATATGCCAGGTGGCTGGTGGTTAGGATGGCATCGGGCCTATTTTCTACCCGGACATTTCCCATGACCTGGATAGTCCCGTTGGAAGAACAGATCCGGCCCTTGTCTGCAGTGAGTAAAATATCGCCATGTTCCTTGTGGTGGAACACAAGGCGGATCTTGTGGGCTAACGTAATGCCGGTTTCCTGGTTATGTTCAGCCCTCTCGGCGGAAAGGGTCCACAATGCACGACCGTGACGGGTTTTGGTATAATTGATATTTTTCAGAATGAGGCCCGGCTGTGCCAGGGTTTTTTCAAGGGGCACAGAGGACTTCCACGACCTCCACGTCATCCAGAGCGCAGACGCAAGCAGTATTCCGGCCATAAGGAAAAGCCATATTTTCAGATAAGATTTTTCAGCCAATGATTTTTGTAACCCTGGAGTTGAAGAAAACCGATTCCTACAAAGGATGTTCATGATTTATTTAATTGTCAATACAAAGTCGCCGGATAAAAATAGGAAAGATCCATTTTCGGGCCATGCTAAGGCACCATTTCCTGTCTGTTGACCTTCCCCCTTAATATCTGAGGCTTTCCCACGTAATATACTCCACTTTTGTGAGAAGGTACAAAAGCACACGATAGCATAACTACTCAACAGGAGCATTCCCAGTTTGTCCTATTGATT
>QOAL01000127.1 GCA_003978135.1 Thermodesulfatator sp. | reverse complement strand
GTATTTAAGGCTTCGCCTGGCCTTGACCTCCACGAAAACCAGATAGTTATCCTTTTCCAGTACCAGGTCAATTTCACCCGGCCCTGCGCGGAAATTCCTGTGAAGAACCCTGTAGCCCTGCTCCTTGAAGTAATCCGCTGCCAGGTCTTCAGCCAGGCTTCCCAGCTCCCTGCCCATCTGTGAAATCCTAACCGGGACCTCAGGAGGCTTCCTGGACAACCCCCCGGAATGAAAGCCTGTGTATGGGACAGGGGCCGTACTGCCGGAGGGCTTGCCTGTGCTCTTTTGTGGCATAGCCCTTGTGCCTTGAAAAGTTGTATTCGGGATAGCTTTTTGAAAGGGTATCCATTAGACGATCCCTATAAACCTTGGCAACGATAGATGCCGCAGCTATGGAACAGGAGACAGAATCGCCGTGTATCACTGTTTTCTGGGGAATGGAGTGGGGAATTTGCTGGTTACCGTCAACAAGTATTGAACGCGGCCTGATCTGCAGACCGTCCACAGCAAGCCTCATGGCCTTGAGACTTGCCTGTAGGATATTTATGGAATCGATTTCCCTGGCCTGTACCTCTGCTATGCAAAGGGCTATAGCCACCTTTCTTATGAGAATATCGAGTTTTTCGCGCTCTGATGGAGAAAGGGCCTTGGAATCTGTGACGCCTTCGTGCTCAAGATTATAGGGCAGGATAACTGCCGCTGCCACAACAGGGCCTGCCAGGCATCCCCGCCCTACTTCGTCGACTCCTGCCACCGGCTCAAGCCCGCGGTCTGCAAGAAGGCGTTCATGCAGCCACATGTCTGCCCGGGGCTCTGTACCGGCAAATAGCAGGGACATGAAAAATTAATAGAGTGCTCTCTTGTTCCTTATCTTGTGTCTCATTGCCTTGCCCCTGAGACCCCTGAGATAATAGAGCTTGGAGCGGTTGTGTCTGCCAGTCTGGACAATTTCTATCCTGTCTATCCTTGGGGAATTGACTGGAAATATACGCTCAACACCTACGCCGTAAGAGATCTTTCTCACTGTAAAGGTCTCGGAGATGCCGCTGCCCTTGCGGCTTATCACAACTCCTTCAAAGACCTGGATCCTCTCCTTCTCTGCAGACTCCCTGATCTTCACATGAACCTTGACTGTATCTCCAGGCCTGAAAGGGGGAATGTCTGCCCTCATTTCCTCAAAGGCCAGTTTGCGTATCACATCCATCTTATTGCCTCCTGAATCGTGATATTCTGTCTAAAATTATTGCCACCGCACTCCTCACAGAAAGGTGGTTGTAATCAGTGCCCGCATCCACAGGGCAGATTACCCCATTACACTGGTCTATACATTCCTGATGGAGGCCGGAAGCCGTACCAAAGAGCAATAATATACATTCAAACTCATTTTTGTACACTCTTTTTTCAAGATTTTTCCACGAAATGCACCCGGACATCTCCCTGGCCGAAGTGGCAAGAAGCAGCGGTTCCTTTCCTGAAAGATCCCGGACTCCAGTAACTGCAGATGTGACATCAGGAACTATCCTCACCATATCAAATGCCCGTTTCCTGTCCGGGTTAAACCGGCCTCCAATGCCCTCAATCCAATGTGCACACACACGTTGCGCCAGGTCCTGCTGTTCACTGGCCGGGGTTATAATGAAAAATCCCCTTGCACCATAAGTGGTGGCAGTCCTGGCTATATCATGTATATCCAGGTTAGTAATGGCAGAGCATATCTTCTCACCGCGTCGATTTATGACAGGAAAGTGCACAAGACCTACGAAGATGTCCAAACCTCTCTCCTATGTACTTTTTTCGTATTCTTTCACAGGGTAGGAGGCAATTTTATTGTCAACCTGCCTACTTGCAACTGCCTACAGAGTGCTGCAGATGCAAGGCGGCGGGCATGAAGTCATACTCCCTGTACATCGAATGCCCGGCAACCCAGCACATGTGGTACCCTGCAAGCAGTTATCTTTTTTCAGCTCTGCCGTTAAGTATGCTGGAAATAAAATCCAGGTCCTCCTGGTCTAATTCTGCGTTCTCCAGCAAATCAGGCCTCCGCTCCAGGGTAAGACGAAGGGATTCCTGCCTCCTCCACCTGGCAATCCTGGAATGATCACCAGAAAGTAGCACCTCCGGAACGGTCAGGCCCATGAACTCCCTGGGCCTGGTATAATGGGGATGCTCGAGTAACCCGTCCGCAAAGGAATCCGTGGACGCAGACTCGCCGCAGCCAAGCACGCCGGGCACCAAGCGGCTTACCGCGTCAATGACAACAAGGGCGGCAGGTTCGCCGCCTGACAGCACATAATCTCCTATGGAAAGCTCCTGATCCACCATACTGTCCACAACCCGCTCATCAACACCCTCGTAACGGCCACAGATGAAAATCAGGTGAGAAGCCCTGGAAAATTCCTTTGCTATTTCATGGGAGAAAATTTCTCCCCTTGGACTGAAAAGCACAACCCTGGAATTGGGATTAATCTCTTTGAGTGAAGTTATGGCCCTGGCAAGAGGTTCCGGAGTCATGACCATACCTGCACCTCCACCGTAGGGCCTGTCATCGGTTGTCCTGTGACGATCCCTGGTGAAATCCCTGAGATTCACAGGGTTTACCCTTATGAGCCCTGCCTCTATGGCCTTTGCCACAACCCCTTCCTCCAGTGGAGAAGAAAAAAAGTCCGGGAAGATGGTAATGATGTCAAAGGTAAGGACAGGAGCAGAGTCTTTCTCAGACTTGGTGATGGCCCTGGATCTGTCAGGCCTTGGGGTTGATTTTGATTTACTGGAGGACATCTGTCTCTTGTTGGACATTAGACTTTTGGATGAATATCGAACCACTGGAAACTCCAGCTTTTTGCCGGAGCAAAAACCAGCATGAAAAACATCATGACCTTTCCAGGGGAACATTTATCTTGGCTGAAGATTTGACATGGTAGCCTCTGCAAGGCCCGGAGGCAATTCAACCACGCATCTTTTTTTCTTTTTTTCTATCTTTTTAATTACCTGGTCCACCATGGGAACCAGGATTTCACGATCTTTATTTCGGACCACCAGGATGTCACTGGCACCGGTCTCCATGACCGAATGTATCCTGCCCAGATATGTCCCCTCTGAACCGACAACCTCCATTCCCTTGAGTTCAAACCAGTAGTACTCGTCCTCTTCAGGCCGTGGCAGTCTTGAAAATTTCTGGTACACATGGCACTTGGCTAATCTTTCCGCCCTTTCCCTGGAGTTCACCCACTTGAGGCTACATACCGCCTGTTTTTCATCCTTTTGCACCAGCCTGGATATGAAAAATTCCTCGTAACGACCGGACGGGCTTCTTATGAAGAAGGAGCCTGGTACCGAAACGGTTTCAAGCTGTGAAAACACCTTGAGCAGTACCTGCCCGCCCAGACCTACCGGCCTCAGTATTTTTCCAATCTTGATGAACCTGTCTTCAGCCATTCAAGTCTTCACAAGCAACCCCTCACTGGTAGAAGGCAGCTTGATTGCTAACCTGCCTACCTGTAACTGCTTGCAGGATGCCACAGACGCAAAGGGGGGATTCGTAGCCAATGTATTCCAAGCGCATGCAACGGCGGAAATGCGCTGCCCCTTGAGCAGATATGTTTATGCTTACAAATTTTTCACATGGACAGGACTGTGAAATGCGCGGACGTGCCGCCATATTCAGTAAGGCTGCCTGAACCTTTTTGTGTTTGTATAAAATTCTTGAATGAGCTCTTGCTT
>QOAL01000031.1 GCA_003978135.1 Thermodesulfatator sp. | reverse complement strand
ATTCAGGTAAAGAGAAATGCACCACGCTGGATCAAGGCTCTAAAGAAATATGGTTATTGGCCTGCCACCGAGCAACCGGTAGCCAATTAAACAACCTATAACCACACAATAGATTTCCAACATCCACATTTAAGTGGAAAAGGGGAAGTCTGTATCGTTAACGGAGTATTTTCACGGTAAATCGAACAGCGGCTCTTGGTGAATCTTGGAAGAAAGGCCTCGTCCCCAGGTCATGAGGACAAACAGGGAATTACCTCCCATGAATTTAACCTCCAGATCAGGAAACCAGTTCACTTCTTGTAAAGATACTACTAAGGTCAAACCCGTGTTCCTTGAGCAGTTGAGAGCCTCCCTCCTGCCGGTCTACAACAGTCAGGACCGGGCCCACCTGGAAACCCTCCTGTCTCGTCCTTTCTATGGCCTTTATCAAGGTACCGCCGGTTGTAACGACATCTTCTACCAGGGCAACGGTTCCACCAGGGGGAATATTGGATTTTCCTTCGATCCAGGATGCCGTACCGTGACCTTTTGGCTCCTTCCTGATGATAAAGGCAGGGACAGGTGACTTTTCAAGATAGCTTACTATGGATACAGCAGTTACCAGAGGATCTGCACCAAGGGTCATCCCTCCTACTGCACAAACCTCTTGGAAATCCCTTATCATTTCATAAAAAAGCCTGCCGCATAGATATGCACCCTCTGCTGAAAGGGTAGTCTGCTTGCAATCAATGTAAAAATCGCTGACACGGCCTGAAGTCAGTTTAAAGGTACCTTCCCTGTAAGATTTTTCCAGGATGATCTTCTTAAGGGCTTCCTTTTCGCTCATCAGCCTGCCCCCTCTGCCTTAAATACCCTTTTAAAGATGGTATCCACGTGTTTCAGGTGGTAACTGATATCAAAAATCTTTTCTATTTCCTCTCGGCTCAGGTATTTTGGTAAATCAGGATCTGCAAGAAGGATCTCCTTGAAGGTGCCCTTGCCTGCCCACACGTCCATGGCGCACCTCTGGACAATTCTGTATGAATCCTCGCGGCTTACCCCTCTCTGGGTAAGCTCCAGAAGCACCTGCTGGGAAAAGATAAGCCCCTTGAGCATATTAAGATTACTTTTCATGTTCTCCGGATAGACCACCAGTTTTGCCAAAAGGCCGTTGAGCCGGGCAAGCATGAAATCCGCAGTAATAAACCCGTCTGGACAGATGAACCTTTCAACCGAGGAATGACTTATATCCCTTTCATGCCAAAGGGGCACATTTTCCAGGGCAGGGACACAGTAGGAACGCACGGTCCTGGCAAGGCCACAAAGGTTTTCCGACAGGATGGGATTCCTCTTGTGGGGCATGGCAGAAGATCCCTTCTGACCTTTCCTGAAGAATTCTTCAACCTCCAGTACCTCTGTTCTCTGGAGATGGCGAATTTCAGTTGCAATCTTTTCAACAGTACTTGAAACAATGGCAAGGGCAGTAAATACCTCTGCATACCTGTCCCTTTGTACAATCTGGTTCGACACTGGCGCAGGCTTAAGCCCGAGTTTTTTGCAAACATATTCCTCCACCCTTGGGTCTACGTTTGCAAACGTACCAACTGCTCCGGAAATCTTTCCCGTGGCTATGGTTTCCCTGGCGCTTTCAAGCCTCCTGAGATTCCTCTTCATCTCATCGTACCAGATGGCAAGCTTCAGCCCAAAGGTTATGGGCTCTGCATGGATACCGTGGGAGCGGCCTATCATGACAGTATCCTTGTGCTCGTATGCCCTTTTTTTCAGGGTTTCTATGACCTGTTTTACATCTTCAATAATGATGTTCATTGAATCCCGCATGCGCACCGCCTGGGCCGTATCCAGCATGTCAGAGGAGGTAAGGCCCCAGTGCAGATACCTGGCCGCAGGCCCGACGTATTCGGCAACATTTGTAAGGAAGGCAATCACATCGTGTCTTGTCTCCTCTTCGATCTCGAGAATTCTTTTCTCTTCAAATGCGGCCTTTTCCCTGATCTCCCTGGCAGCTTCCCGGGGAACCACCCCAAGCTCTGCCCAGGCCTCGGCTGCCAGTATCTCAACCTCCAGCCAGGTCTGGTACTTGTTGTTTTCAGTCCATATCTCCCTCATCTCAGGTCTTGAATATCTCTCAAGCATTTCTATTTCTCCTGTTCAGTTTTTAATAGCATCTCTTATGGCACTAACCACCTGGTCCTGTTCACTCTCCTTTATGAAGGCATGCATGGGAAGACTCAGGACTTCCCGTGAAGCTTTTTCAGCTACAGGAAGATCCCCCTGGCTGTATCCAAGCCTGGCAAATGCCTTCTGGAGATGCAGAGGCATTGGATAGTGTATGGCCGTTGGTATGCCCCTGGCTTTCAAGAATTCCGCCACCTTGTCCCTTTTTCCATTTTTTATTCTGATGGTATATTGAGCAAATACGCTCTCACAGTGACCGGGTATGTACTGTGGAATGATCTCTTCCCTCAATGGCTCCAGAAGTTTAGAGTAATAGGCGGCTGCCCCTTGCCTGGAACTTATCTCTTTTGAAAAATATTTAAGCTTCACCCGGAGCACTGCCGCCTGAAGGGCATCAAGCCTGCCGTTTATCCCGATAAATTCATGCTCATACCTGGCTGTCTGTCCGTGTACCCTCAAGGCCTTGAATTTTTCCGCCAGGGACTGCTCACTGGTAAAAATCATGCCTCCGTCCCCAAAACAGCCCAGGGGCTTTGAAGGAAAAAAGGATGTAACACCCACCTTACACAGATTGCAGGATGACTGCTCCTTGTATAACGAGCCGAGGGATTGACATGCATCTTCTATGACAAGCAGGCCGTGGCTCTGGGCAACAGCGTTTATGGCATCCATTTCTGGACAAAGGCCATAAAGGCTAACAGGTATCACGCAGTTGGCCGGGGTTCCACGTCTTTGAAGACCTTCCAGGGTTTCAGACAGTTTTGAAACATCAAGGTTAAAGGTTTCCGGATCAATATCCACAAAAACCGGCCTGGCACCAAGGAGTGAAATTACTTCCGCCGTGGCAATAAAGGTAAAAGGTGTGGTGATTACAACATGCCCAGGGCCTATCCCGTTTGCCAAAAGAGAGATGAGAAGGCCGTCTGTTCCGGAGCCTACTCCCACTGCATATTTCGCACCCGTGAAAACGGAAAGCTCCTGTTCAAGAAGGCTAACCTCTTCTCCCAGGATAAACCGGCACGATTCCATGATCCTGCAGACCGACCTGTCTATTTCCTGCCTATAGGCCCTGTATTGCCGACCGAGATCAATAAACTCCAAGCTGTTACCTCTCCTTTGTCAATTCCGTGACCGCCCTCAAAATGGATGCGGCAGCTGTCCTTATCTCCTCTTTCGTGGTCATAACTCCCAGGCTAAGACGAATCATGCCCATGGCGTCTTGGTGGCCAATACCCATGGCTGAAAGTACATGGGAGATCTTGACACTCCTGTCATGGCAGGCAGCTCCGGTAGAGGCCATCACATCATCTGCCCTGTCCAGGATCAGGGACCCGGACAGGCCGGGAAACGAGATGCAAAGAGTATTGGAAAGGCATTCTCCAGGGGGAACAAACCTCTTTAGCCCCTGGAAACCATTCTTCAACAATTCATACAGTTCTTCCCTGAGAGCAATCATCCCGGCTGAAATTTCTTTTAGCAGTGGTGCAAGCCATTCACATGCAGCCCCCAGGCCACATGCCAGTGGCACAGGCTCTGTTCCAGGCCTGA
>QOAL01000097.1 GCA_003978135.1 Thermodesulfatator sp. | reverse complement strand
CTTTATTCCCACCATCTTGGCCATTTTGATATCCAAACGCCCCAGACCTCCGATAAGAGAGACCATGATGTAGGGAATGACCGTCATCTGAAGCAGTTTTATGTAGATTGTACCCGCTACTTCCAGTTTGCCTGCAGGCTCGCCGAAAAAGATACCTGTGGCTATGCCCAGGAACAGGGCAGCCATTACCCGCTGGAATGGAGAAAGCTTAAAGACGAGGTTGATTTTCACTGGTTAATCCGGGAGAATGTTTTGCATGTAGAATATTTTATTGTTTACTGGCAGCCAACCCTGAATATGGGGCAGAAGGCATACGGTAATGTGGCGGGATTGCTCCCGCTTCTGTGCACTGCCGGCAACATAGCCATTTATGGAACAGGGTGGTTTGCGCCTGACAAAATAAGCAGGCTCTTTTATAATTGTTTTCTTTCAGGGTGTAAAGTTTCAGGCTATTATCCATGTTTGTGATATCCGGGCAAGACCTGTGAGCCAGATGGAGGAGAAAATGAGCGACCGAATTTTCAGGGTAAACATGACAGATCTCAGTACCAGGATTGAAGATGTGCCTGAAGGATGGGCAGGGCTTGGGGGCAGGGGGTTGACATCCGCTGTTGTAGCGGCAGAGGTCGATCCGACCTGTCACCCTCTTGGTCCGTTGAACAAGCTGGTTTTTGCCCCGGGGCTCCTTTCCGGGACTGTGGCGGCAAATTCAGGCCGTCTTTCCTGCGGGGCAAAGAGTCCGCTTACAGGCACAATAAAGGAATCAAACGCTGGCGGTACTGCTGCCCAGATGCTGGCTCGTCTCGGCTGCAAAGCCCTTATCATCGAGGGAAAGCCCTCTGGAGACAAGTGGTACAGCCTGCACCTGACCCCTGAGGGGGTACGTATCCAGGAAGAGACCGAGCTTGTTGGCCAGGGGAATTTCAGGGTTGTTGAAGCAGTCAGAGAACGTTTTGGGGAAAGGCACGGCGTTATCACCATTGGGCCATGCGGGGAGATGCGCATGCTGGCTGCAAATATCTCGGTGAAGGACCCGGATGGCAAGCTGCGCTCCCACGGTCGTGGAGGCCTTGGGGCGGTTATGGGTTCAAAGAAGATAAAATTCATCACCATAGATCCTGCAGACAGCAAGATTCCCATTGCAGATCCAGAGAAATTTAAGGGGGCAAGCCGTACCTTTGCCAAGGCGCTCCTGGACCATCCCATAACCGAGGGGCTGGGGGAATACGGTACAGATATACTGATAAACATAATAAATGAGGCAGGGGCCCTTCCCACCCGCAATTTCACCTCCGGCCAGTTTGACGGTCATGACAAGATATCAGGCGAGACCATGCACGACCTGATAAAGAAGCGTGGCGGGAAGGTGAAGCATTTCTGCCACAAGGGCTGCATAATTCAGTGTTCCCAAGTCTATAACGACAAGGAAGGAAAATATCTGACCTCGGGCTTTGAATATGAATCCATCTGGGCCATGGGTGCTGACTGCTGTGTTGACGACCTTGACGTTATTGCAGAAGCAGATCATGTAATGGATGATATTGGTATAGATACCATTGAGACATCTGTGGCCATGGGGGTCGCCATGGAGGCTGGTATACTGGAATTCGGAGATGGAAAGGAGGCCCTGCGCATTCTCAGGGAGGAGGTTTCACAAGGTACGCCTTTAGGCAGGATAATAGGCTGCGGCGCCGCCTCTGTGGGCAGGGCATTTGGCGTAACCAGGGTGCCAGTTGTAAAGAACCAGGCCATTCCAGCCTATGATCCCAGGGCAGTCAAGGGGATAGGCATAACCTATGCCACTTCGACCATGGGCGCGGATCACACTTCAGGATATACCATCGCCACCAATATCCTTAACTCCGGGGGTCATGTTGATCCTCTTTCCAAGGAAGGCCAGGTGGAACTTTCAAGGAATCTTCAGATAGCCACCGCGGCAGTGGACTCAACGGGCATGTGCATTTTTACTGCATTCGCCATCCTGGATGATGAAAAATGTCTGCCAGCCCTGGTGGACATGATAAACGCCAGGTTTGGCACCCAGCTCACCATTGATGATTTTATGAATCTTGGCAGCAGTATCCTGAAGACAGAAAGGGAGTTCAACATGAAGGCAGGCTTTACCCCGGCCCATGACAGGCTGCCTGATTTCTTTTCCAGGGAGCCTGTCCCGCCCCACAATGTGGTTTGGGATTTCAGTGGTGATGAGATTGATGCATTCTGGGACTTCTGATGTAATTCCTCACAGGAGAGCTGAATCGTGGAAACTTGCGGTCGCTCTCTCCAGTAAGCGATTACAGGGTGCTGCAGATGTAAGGCGGCGGGCGCGCAGACGTACTCCCTGTACTTCAAGTGCCCGCCAACACAGCAGATGCAGCGCCATGTGATGGCTTACCTTCTGATTAATCAACTTCATGACCGTAATAATAAGGCTTTTTGGACGTTTCAGGCTTGGCAGGTTCAAGGAAAAGCAAATGAACGTCAGGCCTGGAACAAGCGTCAGCCAGGTTATAGAGCTCTTGGAAATCCCATTGGATGAGGTGGGAGTTTCAATGGTCAACTCCCGCCACTGCCGTTTAGATCATGTCCTTTCTGACAACGACGTGCTTGCCCTGTTTCCTATGGTAGGAGGAGGTTAGTTCGTGTCCATCCATAAATGGCCCTTTTGACCGATGACTGTGTTGCTCGTCGGCGAAAAATGCTCATTCATGTACGCCCGGTACACTGCGCTTTTTCGCCTCCTTGCGTCTTGCCCTCGAACAAAATTGCCTATTTCTGGATGGACACTAGATCAAAGTTGGGAAAAGCTGTCGGCCGCTTTAGCGAAGGGGCGCTGATAAAATCAGAAAAAATTGGATTAACGTGCCATGAGCTCCTGTTTGTAATCTCGACAAGCACACAAATAGTGATTATTCTCATTCCCATGAAAACGGCCTCCCGGGCCGTTTGTCCTTAATTTAAAAAACTGGCGGGTTTGAAAAAATGGAACAGAAAAATATAAAGGCTACCATTGTCTGGCTGTCTTTTTTTATCTTTGCGTGCGTAAATTGTGGTACCGGAGCGGTGCTTTATTTTCACCAGGAATTACTGCAGATGTGGCAGGGGTGGGTGCTGGCAGGTGCTCCTCTTGCTGGCTGGGTCCTCTTTGCCTTGGCCCTTCAGTCAATAGCTGGTGAAGTGTCAACAGCCGAGAAAGAAGCCATTGTACCTGAACAAACAGCAGAAGAGCAAGAGGCTGCAAAGGAAGAGATAACCGGGGAACCGGTGGAAGAGACGGCAGAAGACCTGTATCCAAAGGAGGTTGCAGTGGTGCAGCTTCTGGGTCTCCTGCAGAGAGAGGGCAGATTTCTTGATTTTCTCCAGGAGGATATAGAACCCTATGATGATGCGCAGATAGGAGCAGCAGTAAGAGAGGTCCACAGGGGATGCAAGGCAGCGCTCAATGATGCCCTGGGGCTCAAGCCTGTACTTGACGCACCTGAAGGAAGTGAGGTGGAGATAGAAGAGGATTTTGATCCTGCAAAGATTCGCCTTATTGGAAATGTTCATGGCAATCCACCGTTTCACGGGGTAATTCGCCATAGCGGATGGCGCTATACCAAGATAAATCTTCCGAAATGGACCGGAAAGGAAAAGACAGATGTTCTCGCTCCGGCCGAGGTGGAAGTTTCCTGACAGGGAACAGCTAAGATATGAAAGAACCGAGATCACGTTTTGTTGTTGGCATTGACCTTGGTACGACCAACAGCGTACTTTCCTATATTGACACCAGTCAAAAGCCTGAAGGCAGCCAGCCCCAGGAGATCCAGATATTTCTGTGTCCTCAGATCGAGGCCCCGGGCGAGGTAAAGGAGCACAGGCTTCTTCCGTCATTTATATACCTTCCCACTCAGCAGGAGAGGGAGGGCGGTGGTCTTGTCATGCCATGGGACCCCTTTGGAGAAAGGGTAGTTGGAAAATGGGCAAGAGTTAGAGGGGCCGAGGTGCCTGGACGGCTTGTTTCATCTGCCAAGAGCTGGCTTTGTCACCGCGGCGTTGACAGAACTGCGCCCATACTTCCCCTTGACGCGGCTCCTGACTGCCAGAAGATTTCTCCTGTTGTAGCCACTGCAACATACCTGCGCCATTTCAAATCTGCATGGAACTATGGCCTTGGCAAGAAGGCAGGCGAGATGCTCGAGGACCAGGATGTTTACATTACCATACCGGCCTCCTTTGATGCTGTTGCCAGGGACCTGACGGTAAAGGCCGCAGCCTCTGCAGGGCTGGCAGACGTGGTGCTTCTGGAAGAACCGCAGGCTGCCTTTTATGCCTGGCTTCACCGACAGGGAGAAGAATGGAAAAAACAGGTTGAACCCGGAGACGTGATCCTTGTAGTTGACGTTGGAGGGGGCACCAGCGACTTCAGCTTGATCCAGGTTTCTGCCCAGGACAACCAGCTCATGCTTGAGCGCCTTGCCGTCGGTGAGCACCTTCTTCTTGGTGGCGACAACATAGACCTCACCCTTACATGGCATCTTGCAGAGGCCTTGAAGGCCAAGGGACAAAAGCTCGATCAGCACCAGTTTCAGTCCCTGTGGAACAATGTGAGACTGGCCAAGGAAAAACTCCTGGAAGATCCGGATCTCGAATCCGTGCCGGTCATTGTGCCGGGCAGGGGATCAGGCCTGATAGGAGGCACCATCCGGACAGAGCTGACCAGGCAGCAGGTTGTTGACATCATCCTGGAGGGCTTTTTTCCCAAATGCGCCATTACTGACATGCCTGTTGAGAGGCAGAAGGCGGGTCTTCAGGAACTAGGTCTTCCATATGCTGAAGATACTGCAATTACCAGGCACCTGGCTAAGTTCCTGACCTCGGAAGCTGCCTCTTCAGGCCGTGCCGAAGAAGGTCCTGTCATTCCGTCTGCCGTTCTCTTTAACGGTGGCGTCTTCAAGGCACAAGTCCTCAGGGACCGGATAATGGCTGTCATAAAGAGCTGGGCAGAGGGAAGGGCAGAGGAGCCTGTAGAACTGCTTGGCACTGACCTTGACCTTGCAGTCTCAAGGGGGGCTGCCCACTTCGGAATGGTTCAGCTGGGAGAGGGGATCAAGATAAGGGGCGGTGTGCCAAGGTCCTATTACATCGGCCTTGAGTCTGCAACGCTGGCCATCCCCGGCATGCCACCCCGGATAAAGGCCCTTTGCGTCGTGCCCAAGGGCCTGGAAGAGGGCACGGTGGTTGACATCCCTGAAAAGGAATTCGGCCTGGTGGTAGGCCAGGAGGTAGAGTTTAAGTTCCTTGGCTCAAACGAAAGGCCGGAGGACAAGCCAGGCGATATTATTGACGACTGGGAAGATACCATAGAGCCGGTCAGCACCCTTCGAACAGAGCTGGAGGCCCCGGGGATTGAGCCAGGGACAATCATACCAGTTACTCTCCAGGCAAGGGTTACCGAGGTGGGTACACTGGCCATAAGCCTTGTTTCAAAGGATAAGGATCTAAAGTTTGACCTGGAATTTGACGTAAGAAATTAGATGCGTCCTGTCATCCCCTTTGATTCAAACCAACGTCTGCTGGAACAGGCAAGATATTTCATAGAAAATCCCGGCCGCATTCTGGAGCAGAGGGAGAGGGCGGTTTCACTTCTTTTAAGGGCCATGAAGGCAGGAGACCTGGATCTACGAAAGGAAATCCTGATGCTCCTGGGAAGCATTGCCAAGGAAAAGATCTACTGGCCCCTCTATGAGATCCTCAAGGATGAATCAGAGCCTGATGAATTCCGGGATCAGGCAGCCATCCATCTGGCGGTGATAGGCCCGTTCCTGGATGATCCCCAGTCATTGAACCGAAGGCTTGTAAATGATATTGCAGAGGGAGATCCTGACCTTAAGGCAAGGGCCATAATGGCCATAGGCTGGGAAGGAAACCTTGCGGCAGTCCTGCCACTCATAGAGTGCATGTACGAGCAGGAAGCAGAGATACAGGAACTGGCCGTGAGCGCCCTTTGCAACCTGAAGGACAGCCGTGTCATGGGTCTTCTGGCTGACAGGATAAAAAATTGTTCCTTTGACCAGAAAAGGGCCATACTTTTCAACCTGTGGCGCTTCAAGGACAGGGAAGATGATGTGGCTGCAATTTACAAAGCAGAGCTGGAATCAGGCGATAGTGTTTTGCGCCTTGACATCCTGATTCTCCTCGGACAGCTTGAGAACAGGCCGGAAAATGAAGGTATCTACAGGGAGCTGCTAAGGGACAAAAGTGCTGAAGTACGTGCCATGGCCCTTGAACGGCTGGTAGAGCTTAACTGTCTCGAGCACGACGAGGTGATCCCCTTCCTGGATGACAGCTCCATGAAGGTAAAGCGCATGGCATTAATGATTCTTCAATCCCTGAAGGGCTGCCACTCCCCTGCCTGAAATATTGATCTGAGTGGGAAGCTATTTCCAATGC
>QOAL01000171.1 GCA_003978135.1 Thermodesulfatator sp. | reverse complement strand
TCCAATTTTTTTATCAGTTCCCTGAGATGTTCCATCTCGGAAGAAAGCGGTTCTTTTTCTTCCCTGCGAGCCCTGTCCAGATCCTTCAGGGTGCTGTAAAGGGAGTCTATGGCGCGGGAATATATCCGATCTCCTTTTTCAGAGGTTTTTCTGCCGCTCATGACCCTTGACTCCCAATTTTTCCCTTCCTGCCGGCCCTTTCAAATCTCCTCAGGCCTTCAACGGCCAGGGAAGCCAGCTGGCTGGCTGAAGTTGCTTCCTTCCATTTTTCCATGGCCAGGCTCTGGAGGTCGCTGCCTGTCTCCCTGCTTTTGCGCTCCTGGAAGTATTCTACCATCACCGTGCCGATCCACCTGGTTACCACGGCTTGTACGACGCCCTGAAGGGCCCCTCCGCTGAGTGTTCCTGCCACGGGAATGCCCTTTATTGCAGAGGCAACAATCTGTGCCACCGCTGGTGCCAGGGCTGAGGCCCCCAGTGAAGCGTAAAGGTTCTTCATTAGCTGATTCAGAAGCTGTCTTGCATCTGAAATTTCTATCTTTATTTCAAAGACTGAAGCGATATCCAGTATCATTTTAAGACTAAAGCCCAGACCTGCAGCCACGTCCAGGATGGGAGTGGGGCTTGCAGCCGCAGCAAGGGCTGATTTCCATGTATATGAGTCCACCACCCTCCTGGCCCTTGAAACGAGCATCTTCCTGAGCCGTTCCTCTGTGTCCTTTTTAAGCATCCGTGATTGCAGCAGCAGGTTGCAGAGCAAAAGATCCCTTCTGTGCCCCTTGATAATGCCGGTCATCCTTTCCACCAGGGCCGAAACATCTGGAGCAATTTCCTCGAAATCCTCCCTCTCTGTTCCGTCTGGACTTACCCTTGTAATTTCCCGCCTGACCTCTGCAGCCTGCACAGCCACAATGTCTTCCTGGTTCACCAGACCTTCAAGCTGTTGCCTGAGCCGGCCCAGCAGGATCTCCTGATCCTCAGGAGAAAACCAGTCCTGCTTGTTCAGACACACAATGACTCTTTTTTCCATAGCTGCCAGGTCTTTTATGGCAGTGAATTCAAAATCTTTCAGGGGACCATCAATAACAAAAAGAACCAGGTCGGCTGAAGCTGCAGCCTGCCTGGCTTCTTCTTCCCTGTCAATACCGTCAGCCTCGGCTAGTCCGGGAAGATCCACCAGTCTCACCCTGTCCCCGCCTGGAAAATCGATCTGCCTTACCTGCCTTGTGGTGCCACCAGAAGCCGCAGTTTCAAATACCTGCCTGCCAACCAGGGTATTCAAAAGCGTAGATTTACCGCTGGACACCGTGCCTGCCACAGCTATCTCAAGAAGCCCTGCTTCAAGCTTCTGCTCTATGGTTCGAGCGCTCTTTTCAATGGCCTTTGAAAAATCAGGGGCACAGCCAGATGACCCGGCTGATCTCCTGGCCTCCTGGATATTTCTGGAAATGATTGATACTTTCTCCTTATCCGGAATTCTGGAAGCAGGAGCAGAAGAAAACCGCCTTCGTTTTCTCCCTTCAATGGTGTTCTTAAGAACCATCCACGCTGCCCATGATGAAGCCCCTGCCAAAAGAAGCAGTCCCAAGGCCACTGCACCAAGATACATGTAGCCCCATACAGGGCCATGGGCCTTGGCAGCCTGGTACTGTTCTATGAAGGTTCCCGGAAGAGTTACAAGGAGATATCCCAGGAAAAACAGGACGGCTACAAGAGCCATAGAAAATACCGGGTTTTTCCCGTCTTTTTTGTTTTTTTCTTGTTCTTCAGCCATATGCCTTAAAAAAATAAGCAATATGGTTCACTCGGCAAGGGTTGGCTGTGCTTCCCAGACCAGAAAACACCTCGGCTGGATTATGTCTGTCCTGCGAGGTTTTATAAAAAATTTCTCTACAGGATAATTTTCCACGGCAAACTTGTCGGAAATCCTGGCGCTCTCTGCCTCAAGCTCTTGAGAAAGGAGTGAAAGCTGTTCCTGGATGCGGCTGACCTCTTCTCTGGCCCTTTCCACGTCCTGTTTTTCCTTGAGCATCCTGCCGGCGCTCCTTATCCCTCTGCCTGTCCTGTATGCACTGGAGGCCGAAAGGGCCTTCCTGCCAAAAAGGGCACCAAGAATGGCCACGCCGAAGGAGACCACCGTATCGACTCCTTTTGCCGTCACATCTGTTTTCTCCTTTTCAAGCCTTGCCTCAGCACGGTTAAGCCTGTCTTCCAATGCCCTGTATCTCTTTTCATATTTCCTCTTCAGCTTTTTCAGGCTTTCTGCTTTTCTGGAAGCCAAGACCGCGGAAACCCTGGCCATGAAATCCTCCATGCTTTCTCCGGCCATTGTCTCGAGCTTCAAGGCCTTCACCCTGTAAAGCTCAAGCCTGCAGGTAGTATAGAGAAAATCCGCCCACGACTGCCGGTAAGGTGCCAGGGATGAAAGCCTGGTGATCTCCTGGGGCAGGGGATAAAATATTGAATTTGACGGGGGAGAAGGCGAAAGATCCTGGACTTCTACGTCAACTGTCCCCGCACCGGCCCACTCCACAGGCCTGTCCCCTTCCAGGACCAGCCTTGCGGAGTGATGCTCTGTTATGTCAATCCCCCTTCTGCTGTCCACAAACCTCACATTGGCCCATGCGTAAAGACATGGCCTCAGCATAAATCTTTCAGCGTCAACAGGAGGCACCAGGAAAAACTGTCTTATCCGGGAGGAAAGAATGGGACGGTGACTGGAACCTGGTTCGCTGCCGGGAGATTTGAGAAATACAGCCTCTTTTTCTGACTTGTCAGTAGCCTTCCCAGGAGGAACAGGAGATTTTTTGCAGAGGCGCCTGATATCTTCCAGTGTAAGAGGGCCCCTCAGGTAGGACATCACCCACCTGGTCTTAAATACCACATGGTTGTCAAGATGCACCGAACGCAGGAGAAATGTACGGCCTGGAAGTCCTGACATTTCCTTCCTCATGGCCGGAACATCCAGTGGTTTTCCTGCGGATTTAAGTCCATCAAGAACCTTGTCCTGGTCTTGCCTTGTCTGGAGCCTTCCAATGAACCAGGTTCCAATATTTGACAGGCCCTTGTAATCAAGGTCCACGGGATTCTGGGTGGAAAGTATTATGCCTGCGCCATAGGCCCTGGCCTGTCTAAGGAGAAGGAGCATGGGCTTCTTGCTGGGAGGTGCAGCAGTAGGGGGAAAGTAACCTGCTATCTCATCCATATAGAGAAGGCATCTCAGGGAAGAGCTGCCGGGTTGTCTTCTCAGCCATCCAAGGAACCTGTTCAGTAGGGTGGTAACGAAAAACATGCGTTCGGGCTGGGAAAGGTGGGCGATGGAAAATATTGATATCCTGGGACGACCTTCCGGGCTGTAAAGCATCTTTCCTATATCCAGTGGTTCTCCCTTCAGCCAAGCCGAAAAACCCGGGCCAGCCAAGATGGTATTGAATGACATGGCAAGTTCCATTCGCTTCCGGGAAGGATATATGGTTTCAAGGGGGAGCACCCCAAGTTTCTGAAATGGCGGATTTATTATGGCTGCTATCAGGGACTCAAGATTGAGGGCCTGTTTCCTCTTCCAGAAATATAGGACAATGGAAGAAACAAGCAGTTGCTCCGGGCTTTTGAGGGGATCGGCCTTAATGCCGGCCAGGGTCAGCAGGCCGCTCACTGTGGAATTGAGAAGGATATTAACAGCGTCAACTTCTTCCAGGACATTGTCTGGAGGCGGCTCAAAGCTTCCAAGCATTGAGACA
>QOAL01000087.1 GCA_003978135.1 Thermodesulfatator sp. | reverse complement strand
ATCAGGGAAAAACCGGTGTACACAATCAAGAAAGTGTCTTCTGTCCCGGCGGGTCTGGAAGCCGATGAGATCATACTGGAGCAACGCATTGATAATCTGTTTTCTCCATGGAAGCTTCAGGAATATGTCAACAGGAGGAAAGGGAATATGGAGAAAAAAACCGATCCTGTTTCTGGTGCCCAGCTCCCTTAGAAATAGTGCGCAGTGAAAGAGGTGATAATCGTGGATCCAGATGAAATCGTCAGGCCTTATGGTCCGGCAGATTATATCTGCAAATTTCCTGTTCACATGGAGATAGGTGTACCAGTACCATGGACGGAAGTTGCACCTGGTCTGGAGGTCATGAAAAAGTGGCCATATTATCTCGTTGGAAAAACCGTAATAATAACCGCGGATTTCCTCCTGGGCGAGTGGTACCGGATGCAAATCATAACCGCTCATCTTGGACGCGTCACCCAGAAGACTGGAAAGCACCGTGTCCTGGGTTCCTCCCGACCATCCTATCCAGATCCCGCCCCTGTTTTTCAAGACTGGTGCCAGGGCGGTTACAAGCCCGCCAGCCCCAGGGCGTACCTGCCAATGGTCATCCTTTTTTACCAGTTTGATTGGCAGGCGATTTGAGACAGCAACAAGCCTGGCCATGTTTTCTGTCATTGCCTTTTCCTCCTGGCATTGTCCCTCCACTGGGTTAGAAACATTTTGAGTTCTTCAGGCGGTTTTATCCACACGTCTGCCATGGTAGGCCTGAAATCTTCCCTTACAAGAATCCCCAGGCCTTTACCCTTTATTGCCTTAAAGGCATCTTCATCCGTAAGGTCATCGCCAAGATAGGCACATGGAGGAACGGCTTCATATTCAGAAAGCACCTTTTCTACGGCCTTGCCCTTGTCGGTATTGCTTGAACGAATCTCTATCCCGCCGTCAAATTTCTCAAGGGCCATTCCAGAGCCCGGCAGCATGGCTTCAAATGCCCGGGATGCCTGTTTTTCAAGGGGGCCGGCCCTGGATGCCTTCATCCCCCTGAAGTGAAGTGCAATGCAGCCGCTTTTCTCTTCCATGTTGTCAGAAAGTCCATGATCCTCGATCCATTCATGTGCATTGGAAAGCACCTTTCTGTCTGCCCTGGGTAGAATTTCACTTTCCATTTCCCCGTTTTGAAAGAGATGCTGGCGCCCGTGGCATCCCCATATTTCAACAGGGTTGTCCATGTGCAAAAGTTTCTGAACAACAGTGACATCCCTTCCCGAGATTATCACCAGACGGGAGATGGTCTTCTTGATAATTTCATTTAATAGGCCAGGTACCCAGGGATAGGGCAATGCCTCATCTCTTTCCACTGTAAAGGGAGCAAGAGTACCGTCATAGTCCAGGAATAGTATCGAGCTGTCACTGCAGGAAAGATCTTTCCAGAATCTGTCAAGGTCAACCTTCTTGTTCAGGATTTTCACTGGCACCTTCCTTTGAAAAGAACTCAGCTTGTGGAAATGTCTATTCTGTCTTCCGAGCCGTTGGTAAGGGAGAGCATAAGCGCCATGTATTCTCTCAGATGGCGCGTTAAAAGAAAGTTTTCCCTTACAAGGCGTCTTGCCCTTTCTCCCATTTCTTGGCGTTTCTCCCTATGGTGAAGCAGATATCTTATCCGGAGTGCTGCGCCTTCTGGAGTCCGGACCCGGAAACCGGTATAGTGGTCGATAACCTGGATCCTTATACCGCCGGTATCTCCGCCAATAACGGGTTTGCCCTTCCACATACCCTCGGAAACAGTAAGTCCAAAACCTTCCCTTATGGACTTCTGGATTACTATGTCTGCCGCCCGCTGAAGGGCATTAATCTTTCTGTGGGCATCAGGCGGCAGTACCAGTATGTGTATGTCATCTTCTCCTGATGCTGCAACCATAACCTCTTCAAGTACTGCCTGGCCTTCTGGATCGTCTGAAGCACCACCGCCAGCCAAGACAAGCTGGCATGGAACATGACGTCTTACCTGCCTGAAGGCCTCAATGACTCCCAGGGGATCCTTGAACCTGTCAAAACGAGAGACCTGCACCAACAGTGGAAGATCAGGATCAAGGCCGAACTCCTGGAAAACAGCTTCAACTTCTTCGGTGGGAAGCTCAATGTTTTTGTCACTCAGAGGGTCTATGCTGGGAGCAATGATGAACTGGGGATGTTCCAGTTTTTGTGCAAACTCGGGCAGGGAAAAAATGCTGGCATCATATCTCGAGCAGTAGTTCCTGAGATACTTCCACACAGGTCGATGAGGTCGGCTGCAGTCTATATGACATCTCCATATCCACTTCCCCTTTCTTTCCGGCACGAAGTCAATCAATGCCGCCGGCTGGGGATCGTGGATAAATACGAAATCTGCTTCGGACAATAATTGACCAAGTCTTTGGGCATTTTCCCGGTTGGTGGTTTCATATATATCCAAAAGTCCTGCGCCAATGGATACACTGTGTCCCTGGAGGGCATTGTGAAATCCCTTTGTACACCTGTAAAAATCCTCCTCACCATGAATAATCTCCCAATACGCATTTATGCCGAGATCCTTCATGAGCGGTACCAGCTTGTGCAGGATCTCAGCCACTCCTCCACCCTGTCTTGTAGAATTTACATGTACTACATTCACGCCCTTGAGGGGGCCGGAAAGTTGAAGCAGGTGATTGATTACATCTTCACCTGCTACTGGGCGATATGCATCAAGGAGCCTGGTCATGTTGTTATTCCTCCCTGAAAAAAGCAGAAAAGCATCTGAAGAGCACCCTTCTTATTTCCTTTAAGGATGAAAAGTACGGATCTACCGCCATGACCGTCATTGCCAGTGCTTCATACTCCCTGCCCAGGTCCAGCAGCCAGGCCGAGAAGTCATCTGTTTTTTCAGGGGTTCTTCGCCTGGCATCAATGAAATGGTAAAATATACTTCCCAGGGACATTTGTCCGACTGCCTCTGTGAGCAGACGGGGGTCATGGATGGATATTCCGGTATCCATGACCAGTATCTGCGAATAAAGGAAATAGAACTGTTCATCAGCCCTGGACCACGGTATCCATTCAGAGCGATCCAGGTGCTCTTCCACCCTGTCCAGAAGCTCGGATCTCAAGCCTTCTATGTCATCGAATTCAGTGGGATCGATTACGCTCAACCTTTCGGCAAGAGCCTTTTCGTGGAGGCCGTGGTATACCCATGCCGCAAAGTCATTGTTGTATTCGGGCTCGTCAAAGCGGGGTTGAAGAAATCTTCCCCAGAAATGGTGATAGATGCTGGCTTGGGGTGCTATGGCAAGGCCTTCCCTGAATTCCCTCAGGGTCTGAACGGCAATTCCACTTGAAAGCGCGATAAGGGCGCAATCCTTTATGTGAAAAGGACGGAGCTCCATGATCTCAGCCCTCCACTTGTCCTTAAGTTGACTTCATCTGGCTTTGTTGGATTGCGGAGGCCAGATGTTGTTTGATATCCCTATTTTAGAGGAAAATAAATCTCCTGGTCCGGGCTGGCAAGACAGGCTTTTATCCCCGGTCATAAACACCACCGGACAATCTCAAATCTGCCCGCGATTGAACCCGGACAGCCTGCTTAACCAGCGCAAATCCCTTTAAAAAACAAAGGTTATTACAGCCAGGTGTTCATCCCTGCCGTCATTATTATCGTGTATGTCCGCATTGGAAATGTGCAGGAACCTGTAGCCTATCTCCCACTTGTCGTGGAAGCTTATCCCTGTGCCAGCCAGTACTGAAAACTGGA
>QOAL01000117.1 GCA_003978135.1 Thermodesulfatator sp. | reverse complement strand
CCTTTCTCCAGGCAGTATGGAATACCGGATAGACGAAACCAGGCAGGTTCGACTGGAATTTCAGGGTGGGAACCTGGATGGCAGGCTTGATAAAAGACAGCTTGCGGCTGATATAAATCTGGATATGAGCGGTAACGGTTTAAATGCAAAACTTCTTGTCCCGCGTGAGCCCCTTGAAAAGGATTTCAGGAAGGCCCCGCTTTCCGGCAGCATTAAGCTCAACGTGAAGGAGAACGGACTTGTTGGGGCAATTGTGCCCGGCGTCAATGAAAAGGAAGGCCAGATTACTGCAAACCTGAAACTCGGGGGGCTTGTTGGAGACCCGAGTTTAGCTGGCAAGGCATTTTTAAAAATAAAAGACATGGATGTGACTATGGCAGGGCTTCATCTGGATGAAATCCTGTTTAATGTGAGCGCTGACGGCGCCAGGGGCCTGGATCTCCAGGGGCACCTGAAGTCCGGAAAGAATTTTCTCAAGGTTGCTGGAAATCTTGTACTTGATGCCTCAAGGGGATGGCCGGCCCATGTTGAACTCAAGGGCAGCAATTTCATGGTGGTAAATATACCTGATGCCATGGTCAGGATTTCTCCAGACATGAAGGTGGATTACTCTGAAAAGAACGGAGTCAGGGTTCGCGGCATTATCACTGTTCCCCAAGCAGAGATTCATCCCCACATGATTCCCTCTGGAGTGGAAAAACCATCCTCTGACATTGTAATTGTCAGCAGAGAGCATCCAAAGGGCAAAGAGGCCGTCCTTCCCGTGGATGCAGACATCACCCTCGGCCTCCTGGATGACGTGCATTTTAATGGTTTTGGCCTTGACTGTTACATAACAGGAAAACTTTCTGTTACTGTCCGGCCTGGAAAAGAACCTGTGGCCCACGGCGAACTGAAGATAGTAAAAGGCACATTCCGTTTCTACGGACACGATCTTGAAATAAAAAAGGGAATCATATCATATGCAGGCGGGCGCCTTGACAATCCCGGGATAGATCTACTGGCTGTAAGACAGGTGGCAGGCCTGCCGGTAGGGATAAAGGTTACCGGCTATGTTACAGACATTGATGTCAAGGGATACTCCACAGACCCCTCCCTTTCTTCGGAAGATGCCCTGACAATGCTGATTACAGGAAAAACCAAGCATGATCCCGGCTTTAACGAGGCGGCCTCTAATACGGCCAGAATAGCAGGGGCAGACCTTCTTGCACAGCAGCTTTCCGGTTATACAGGGCTGGATCACCTGGAAGTCAGCGGCGCAGGGAAGAATTCTTCAGAAATCAGGGTGTTTGCCGGCAAGGATGTGACAGAGGATCTTACTGTAGGAGTGGAAAGCGGAACAGACGACGATGGTACACAGTTCGTGGCCCGTTACCATCTGTGGAAGGGGCTGGATTTTGAAATGAAAAGCGGTGCGGCAAGAAGTGGTATGGGGCTTATGTATACCATTGAATTCAAATAATACGTTCGGCCATTTTCCAGTCCTGCAGGGTATCAACATCTATTGCAGCCTGGGGAAAGGGTAGTATCAGTGGCCCGGCAGTGCATCCAATTACTTTTGAGACCCTGTCAAATGCCTGCGAGAGGTCGACAGCGCCCAGAAGATACCTGACCACCCAGTACCAGCCAAAAGTGGCCACAATTTTTAGAGGATGTTTTCGTTTTTCTTCTGCCTTCTGCCAGAATTCCGCGGCCTTGAATGCCTGTCTGTTCATGAAACCGAATAGGTTGCAGGAACAGTAGCTGCCGTCCCTGAATTTGTAGGATGTCCTTTTTATTCCAGGGCAGCACTTTTGAACAATTTCCAGACGTGCCAACCCTACCACCAGGTCAAGGCCGGTTCTGCCGGCATTCCTGCAAAAATATTGGATCATGTTCGGTTTTAGAAGGGCATGATCCGCAGTGGTGACAAGTACGGGTTTATCATCCCCGGCTTGCCTCATGGCCTTCAATGCGCTTGCGCTCGGGGAATTCTCATTCTGAACCCATACAATCCTGCCCATATGGAAAAATTTTGACAAAGGAACCAGACCTTCAAAAAGAGCCCTGTCCGGTCCACAAAGAAATATTTTTTCTATGCATTGGGAATCCACCAGGGCCTGGATTACCCTTTCTGCCATGGGTCTTCCTTTTACAGGAATGAGCGCCTTGACAGGGACCTGGAATCCTTCCAAAAGGTCATTTTTTTTCTTGCGTTCGCCCGCCAGGACAACAGCGTTGAACTTTAAATGTTCAGGATGGCCCTTGTTTGCGATCAAACCCCTGTTTCTCTTCATCTAAGCGCAAGAGGATTTAGCCAATATATTGCTTATACATGTCTTCGTTGTATCCTATAACAAGGCGGTCTCCCATCTTTAGTGCAGGAGCCCTGAGATTTCCCGTGCGTCCCAATGCTGCCTTGAGGATATCTTCCCTGGAGTCGGCTGATGGGTCAAAGACATGGAATTTTTTGCCCTTACCAACTATAACCTCCCTGGCAGAGGCAATGAGTTTCCAGGCATCATCGCCTGCGATTTTCTGCTTTCTTGCCTCAACGACCTCTTTAATGGTTATGCCCTTGTTGTCAAACACAGCCTGTGCCTTCTGGCACGACTTTCAGCCCTTTCTCAGGTATGCCCACTGGAGTTCCATGACAGTTGTCTCCTTTTCTGGTTAGTGTCCATCCATAAATGACCCTTTTGCCCGACGACTGTGTTGCTCGTCGGCGGAAAATGCTCATGTACACCCAAGTACACTGCGCTTTTTCGCCTCCTTGCGCCTTGCCCTGGAACAAAATTGCCTATTTGTGGGTGGCGCTAGTTATTCAACATGGGAAAATGGCCGTGCAAACAAACCGAACCATTTCCTAAAAACGTCCTCATGATCATTTATTATACCTTCTGGCTGCCATCACGCGCCAGCCTTCTTATGGCTCTTATTCTTTCCAGCACAGGGGGATGGCTGTATTCCAGGAATACCATAAAAGGATGCGGGGTCAGGTTTGACAGATTGTCAACCGACAGCTTTTTTAAGGCAGTGATCAAGGCCTCCGGGTGTCCGTAAGTCCTGACTGCATAAGCGTCAGCCTGGAATTCATATTTCCTGGAAATGGCCTTGTCGATAATTCCCGTTGCCATGCCTATGGGCGCATAGAGAAAACCGAAGAAAACAAGGCTGGCATAAACAGATATGTGGTCCATGCCGAAGGCTTCGAACAGCCCCTGGTTGCCCATGAAGAGACTCAGGAGCCACAAGGTAAAGCCTGACATGAGTATGGATCGGATGATCCCCTTTAATATGTGCTTTAACTTGTAATGCCCCATTTCGTGGGCAATTATAGCCGTTAGTTCCTCCACTGTATGCCGGGCAATGAGCGTATCAAAAAGCACTATGCGCTTGAATCTGCCAAAGCCTGTGAAAAAGGCGTTGGATTTGGTGGATCGTTTTGAACCATCCATCTTGAAAACACCCTGCATCTTGAAATTTTCTTTCCTTGCATAATCCAGGATGGATTTTTTTAATTCTCCGTCCTCAAGGGGCTCAAACTTATTGAAAATTGGCATGATGAGAACAGGTGCCACGAAAAGAAGCATAATCTGAAACATACCCAGTGCCATCCAGCAGTAAAGCCAGGCCCACGTCCCCATGGTTTCGAAAAACCAGATGACACCTGCAAATATCAGCCCCCCTATAATTGCAGTCAGGGTAAGGCCTTTCAGGAAATCACTGATAAAGGTTCTGACAGTGGTTCTGTTGAAGCCGAATTTTTCCTCGATGACAAAGGTGC
>QOAL01000218.1 GCA_003978135.1 Thermodesulfatator sp. | reverse complement strand
GCATTGATTTCTTCCCTGCTCTTTCACTCTGAGTCAGTACCAGGATTACAGCACCTGATAAAAATCATAACCATCATCTTTATTCATTCTCAACATACAGAGAAATATGGAAAATGTTCTAGGGAACTTTTCCTTCAAGTCATTCTCGAGAGAGGCAGCCGGTGAGTATGGCAATGGATGTCACAATCGAGGATAGAACCCCAACCACTTATGCCACAGTCAAACAGCCAAATCACTTGGTTACACTGCTTATCATTACTCCTTGGCAGTCAAGGGGTTAACCACGCAAAATCCTACAGACTGTAGTTCCAGAAGATGCATTTCTAAACGAAAGAAAATCCCTCAATCGATTCTCCTGTGACTGACAACATTATCAGGCTGCATTTTCAAAGCACAGGAAAATGCCACGGGTTTCCCCGCGGCATAAAGATTAAATAGGAGCTGGTGGAACACCAGCTGCTACTAATCGTTGTCCTGTTCTTGGCAACAAGCCAACAGGTTCTGACAACGTTGTATCAATTTTGATAGTCGTACTATTAACCACTGAATCTAACGCGTAATATCTTGTTCCGTAATAAATATTTTGTGGGTGCCAGAATACCAATGCATCTCCATCAACATATTCATATATTTCAAAGCAGACGAAGGACACGGTGCAGAAGGATAGATGATTTTCAATATGTAGATGTGATCCCCCCTGTTGCCATTTTCATCCACCCATCCCCTGCCTTGTAATACGAACCTGCCGTTCCTCAATTCACCAGGTGCTGTAAATACTTTCTCGGTTCCTTCAATGGTCCTGAAAGTCAGGTATCCGCCTCCAAGATGTGTCCAGCAGTCTATTTCCATTTCCGAAACAATATCCTTGCCTACTATCCGCCAGCTCTCGGGCAAATCTACTTCCACCTCTACAAAAAGCATGGAGCGCTGTTTCCTGGCGTGATCCCAGGCGCCCTGTCCTGGAATCTTAAGGGTGGTACCATTCCTGGTGCCGGCCGGAACATTAACCCTGACTCTTCTTTGAAGGACAACCTTCCCAGTTCCCCTGCAAAGTCTGCATTGCTCCAAGGTGCCCGCTCCGGTGCCATTGCACCTGTTGCAAACCACCTTCAGACCAGCGCCAGACCATGAAACCCTGCTGTATCCCTTTCCGCCGCACTCGGGACACAGGCTGTTATCATTATTACAAATCCTTCCAAGACCGCTGCACTTGGGACAATATGCCTCCCTGTCCGTTACCTCCATATCAATACTGGTTCCAAACAGGGCATCACGTGCATTCAGGGTTACAAAAAGGAAAGAACCATCTCTCAAATCTCCATGACATGGTTCGGTGGTTGAACCATCTGCTGACACGCACACCGAAGATATAGATTTTTGGCTCTTGGTGAGAAGAAACTTGTAGGCGTCCTTGATTTCAAGAAACCGCTTGATATTTTGCATGTTCCGTCCACATACATCGGGATGGAACCTGCGTGCCAGCCTCCGGTAGGCCCTCTTGATCTCTGCAGCGTCAGCAGTCCTTGGTACCTTCAGCAGAGAATAGGGATCCATGGTCACAGCCCAGGAGTTTTCCTCATGATGTTCAGTTTGCCCTATTCTTTTCTGTCAGCTCCTCAATGGCGTTACTGTTCAGGATGATAAGCAGTTTATCATCCAGCTTGCAGACCTGGCTCACGTATCTGGTGTCAATTCCATGGATCATGTCAGGCACGGACTCAATCCTTTCCGTGGGAATTGACATGACGTCACCGATCTTCTCTACCAGCAGACTTATCGGTTCCTCTCTGTTCCCCATGATTACGTTATTTAGCCGATCCGTTTGGACGTCCTCCTGTGTGGAATCCAGGCCTATGCGCTGGGACAGGTTTATGGCAGTGAGAATCTGGCCCCTGAGATTTATAACTCCGGAAACATAGCCGGGTGCCAGCGGGACAGGTGTAATGTCCAGGGCCTTGTTGATTTCTATGACCTCATCTATGGGAAGGCCGAAAAAGTGTCTTCCAAAATAGAAGGTGACAAATTGGCTTGTCTCCTGGGCCCTGATATCCGAAGCATCTGAAGCGTTTTCAACAGCCGGAAGGTTCTGAGCACTGTTATTCATTTTTTCAGGTCTCCTGTTTCAAGTTCAAGCTGCGTTTTCCAGGGAACGTTCACTCAAGAGGGTGTTGACAGCATAAAGCACCTGATCCCGATCGAGCTTTGCCTGATAGTCATTGATACCGGCATCGAGCCCCTTCTGGCGATTTTCTTCCCCGGAAAGGGAGGTGACTGCCACAATCGGGATATCTGTGTCCTGTTCCCTTATCTTCCTGGTAAGTTCTAGGCCATCCATACGCGGCATTTCTATGTCTGTCACAACCAGGTCTATTGATTCGGTCTGAAACATGCTCCAGGCCTTTTCGCCGTCTTCCGCCTCCAAAACCTCGTAACCGGCGGAACTCAGATAGGACGTAAGCATGTTGCGATAAAAAGTGGAATCCTCTGCAAGGAGAATCCTGGCGGACTGTCCTGGAGCCAACTCGTCTGTCAGGAAGAAATCCGGATCGTGCATGGTGATGATCTGGTAAACATCAAGAAATAACGTGGTCCTGTCCTTTATGATTGCAGAACCAAGTATGCCCTCCTGTTTGAAAATGCCCTCTTCCACGTCAATGGCAAGATCCAGGCTGTCCTCGATCTGGGACACCATGAAGGCGATATCCTTGTCATTCATATGGAATACGATGAGATGATATTCTTCCTGGTCCGGCAATGGAGAAACAGGCAGATAATTCTCCAGTCGGACTACCGGCATGGAATGTCCCCTGTATTGTATGACTTCTTTACCTCCCACAAATTCAAGATCAGAGGCCTTTATCTTATCCAGGCGATTCACCAGGGCCAGTGGAAGTGCGAAGAATTCCTGGGGCCCCACTGAACAAAGCAGGAGGAACTGATGTTCTTCATCCCTGCCAATTCCTGTAACAGCCGAGGCCTGTTTCATGGAGTCATCTCCTGAGCTTGCAATGGAAGAGGTAATACCCACTATATCAAGGATAAGGGCCACCCTTCCATCTCCCATAAGGGTGGTACCTGCAAAAACGGGAATATTCTTAAGGTGGCTGCCCAGAGGCTTTACTACTATTTCTTCTGAATCACTTATGGCATCCACCACAAGACCAAACAGCCTCCCGCCTGCATTTAGCACCACGATATTTATTCCGTCCGTTTCACTCCTGTCCTCTTCGGAAATATTCAGGGCCTTTCTCAGGCGTATCAGGGGTAAAATTTCACCCCGAAGACGGTAAAATTCCGAATTTCCAATGATCTGGACATCCGTCTTCACGGCCTTTGGATTCAGATGCACCAGTTCCACAAGGTTTACCTGTGGAATTGCATATCTCTGGCCCGCACTGTTCACAATAAGGGCGGGTATTATGGCCAGGGTGAGGGGTATCTTGATCTTCACTGTAGTTCCAGCACCCACTACACTGTCAAGCTCCACAGTACCCCCAAGCTTTTCGATGTTGGTCTTTACCACATCCATGCCGACGCCCCTGCCGGAAATATTGGTGACCTTTTCGGCAGTGGAAAACCCCGGCTGAAAGATAAGCATCAAAGCCTCCCTGTTGCTCAGGGACCGGGCCTGATCTTCTGAAATCAACCCCTTTTCCACAGCCTTTGCCCTGAGTTTTTCAGGATCTATGCCAGCTCCGTCATCCGTGATCTCGATGATGACCTGTCCCCCTTCATGATAGGCCTTCATGGTGAGATTTCCCACAGCAGG
>QOAL01000227.1 GCA_003978135.1 Thermodesulfatator sp. | reverse complement strand
GGTTTTATAACAGGCCTGTCCTTTTCCAATTCCTTCTGTTGAAGTGCTGGCATAAAATTAAGGCCCTGGATTTCTATTCCATTACTGTTCACATGTCAGCCCTTTTACCATAATCTTGGTAATGCCCTCTTTTAAAACATCGGCCAGATCCAAGGGCTGCCTTGAATTATTTACCACTTGTGGGTGCTTAAAGTGTTGGCCGTTTGTTCACATTTACATGCGTGGGCAAGAAATGTTTCCTCGTGCACAAACAAACCGACAATGCCCACGCCGGCGTCTATTCAGTAATAAGGGCGTGCGAAAAAGCCCGTTGACATCACTGTCCAACAAGGTCCATGAACTGGGCTGGATCTACCCTGGTTCCGAAAAGGCTTACCCCCCAGTGCAAATGAGGCCCTGTAGCCCTGCCAGTCGCTCCAGCAAGCCCTATGACCTGCCCTTTTTGCACCTCCTGCCCGTTCTTTATGTCCACCCTTGATAGATGTGCATACAGGGTGTAAAGACCACCTCCGTGATCTAAAACTACTGTGTTACCACTCAGGTAACAATTTCTGACAAGTGCTACCCTGGCGTTATTTGGAGCCTTTATCGGGGTACCGGTCTTAGCACGCAAATCAACACCTGAGTGGGGACTCCTTGGTTGTTCGTTAAAAAAACGCCTGAGCCCAAAGGGACTGAGCAATTTCGACCTTACTGGCCATATGAAGGGAAGATCCCAGTAAATGCGTTTTGTTACCTGGCTGCATGCATTTTTTACCGCCTTCTGATCTGCCAGAACCCTCTTGAGGATGTCAGGGGGAAATTCCACCATCTTTCTGGAAACCCGCAGATGTTCCTCAGGATATTTTTTTCCCTTAATCACCACAGGTATTTTCACTATTTTTGCATGTTTGCCCTTCTGGATGACTTTCACCTGGAGCGTTTTGCTGCCCGGCTTTTCTTTCAGACCGGCGCCTATCAGACCCATATAGGTATTGTCGGTGAGACGCTTCAATACAAGGTTTCTTGAGCCAAAGGAAACAGCTAAGATACGGCTTTCAGGTTCGGTTTTCAGGATGACTCGACAAATACCTCCCTGGGACAGGTAAGCAGGTTTGATATCCCATTGAACCCCGGGACCTGTTTCTGCAAATACTCTTTCGGGAAATACGTTTAATATCACCCAGAAACATATACAGAACGCCATAAGGCTGGAAAACATTACAATAACACGAGGGCCACAAGCTCTATGGAAAAATTCAATTTTCATGGTTTCCCCTACCCTTTTTAAAAAGGCTTTTGTTCTCGTCCTTGGCCAATACTTCACAAACTATTTCACCAGTGGCAGGAAAAATCCTGAGCCGGTCGCCTTTGTCTATTGCAGTGGCATTTTTGACCAGATTGCCGGTTTTTTCTTCATATACAAGGCAGTATCCCCGGTTGAGACATGAAAGTGGACTTACTGCATCAAGCTGGCCTGAAGCAGTTGCAAACCGTGCCTTTTTTGCCTGGATAATTGAAGAAATCCCGTGCCTCAGTCTCACTGAGTCTGACAAAATATTCTGTTTATATCTTCTTATGAGGCCATGTGGAGATGAACCCAGTAGCTTCTGGTAAAGTAATCTGTTCCTTTCAAAAAAGTTTCTAATATTCGATTGAAATGCGTATTTTAGTCTGTTGTCCAACTCATCTAGTTTTAACCGATTCTCGATTATTCTCCGGCCTGGATCCTTGAGCTGCCTGCGAAGTTGGACCAAGCGCTGGCTGTTGAGAAGTATCGCGTGCTGCATCGCCCTGAAAAGGCGCATCCCCAAGGAAGAAACAGTGTTCAAGAGTTCTGACCTGGCAGGAAACACTACATGGGCCGCGGCAGTAGGGGTAGCTGCCCGGACATCTGCTGCAAGGTCACAAAGGGTAAAATCTACTTCATGACCCACATCTGATACAACTGGTATATTGCATGAGCAAATTTTTCTTACAAGCTGTTCACTGTTAAAGGCCCAGAGATCCTCAAGGCTGCCGCCGCCCCGGGCCAACACTATGATATCATTGGTGCCAGCCTGTGATTCAGCCATTTCCAGGGCAGCTATAAGCTCTCCAACTGCAGCCTCTCCCTGTACGCTTGACGGACATATGATTATGCTGCTGCAGGGGAACCTTTCTTCTGCGGTCTTTATAAAATCCCTCACTGCTGCCCCGGTTGGAGATGATATAACGAAGATATTGTCAGGATATTCCGGAAGCGGCCTTTTCCTGTCTGAATCAAAAAGGCCCTGGGCAGCAAGCCTTTTCTTCAACTCCTCAAGTGCAATCCTGAGCCTGCCTTCACCCCATGGCTCAATGGAGTCTGCAATTAACTGAAGGTCACCCCTGGCTCCGTAAACATTAAGCCTTCCGGTACAAATTACCATTTGGCCTTCTGACAGCCTGAAACCCAGTTGTCTGACCTGGTTTTTAAACATCACGGACCTGACACATGCCGTGTCTTCTTTTAATGTAAAATAGTGATGACCGGAAGAAGGAATGGAGAGACCGGAAACCTCGCCCTGTACCCAGACCTTGCCAAATTCCATTGCCAAAAGGTCATTGATGTTTGCCAGCAGCTCGGAAATTCTCCAGATCTTTTGGCCTTCTGGAATTATGGATTGCCTGTTATCAGTGTCCTGCTCTGTTGCCTCAAGGTCTTGATCGGACAAAATGCCATTCAGTGCCCCTGGAGGAAACAGATCGTCAAAGGATTTGAATGAACTCATAGAGCTTCAACCTGGTGTTTTTGCCTGTTTGTCCTTAGATATTGACAAAAAATAGCCTTGTACCTGGTGCATGGATGTTCTAACTTTAATTAGCAGATTAACAGATTTAGTTTAATCTGGATTTCCCCTAATAACATCAGAAACAATACAAAAATTTTTAACATCTGGCTCTCATGGAAGATTATACACAGGAGGCAGGATATCATGGAAAAAACTGTAAATGAAAACCAGGCCAAGAAGGATGAAACCCAGGAAATTCCTCTTCCCGAGGTAACCTTTGCAACGTTCATACTTTCTCTCAATACCTCTGCATTGATGCATCTTGGCGAGATTCCAGGCCCGGACAACCAGAAACAAGAGTGTGATCTACAACTTGCCAGACATGCAATAGATACCATTGCCATGCTCAAGGAAAAAACCCAGGGTAATCTTTCGGAAGATGAACAGGCACTTATGGATAATATCCTGTTCGATCTCAGGATGAGATTTGTCAAAAAATCTACATGAACAGGTATTAAAATTTATCCTTTTTTAGCCCTTTTTGGAGGCAAACTGTGATCATAAGCGCACCGGCCAAGATAAACAGGTACCTGTTTATCCTGGACCGTCTTCCAGATGGTTACCACCAGATTCTGACCATGTTTGAAAAGATCAGTCTTTTTGATCATCTTCATATGGAAGTGAAAGAGGCCGAAGCCATTAACATTCAACTCAAATGTCCGGATTGGCTTTCAAACAGCAAGGACAATCTCATTTACCAGGCAGCCCAGGCCTTTTGTGAAATTTCAGGCCTGAGCCTTTCCATCAAAATAGAGGTGGAAAAAAACATCCCTGCAGGTGGAGGACTGGGGGGAGGGAGTTCAGATGCAGCTGCCACCCTGACAGCCCTGAATAAATTGACCCAAGAGCCTCTTAGTAGGCTTGAGCTGCAGGCCATAGGAAGCCGACTCGGTGCTGATATACCCTTTTTTGTTTCCGACTGGTCTTGTGCAATCGGCACCGGCACTGGCACTCAACTGGAAAAGGTGGAGCATGTTTCACCTAACTGGTATGTGCTTGTCTTTCCTGAGTTCAGTGTCA
>QOAL01000027.1 GCA_003978135.1 Thermodesulfatator sp. | reverse complement strand
TGTCTCCATGTATTTTTCAAAGGTGGCCAGCATGAATGGCGGGGAAATGTCTACGAGTTCTTCAGGCCTTGAAATGAAAATCAGCCTGTCTGGATAGGCCTTACTGAAAAGTGCGTATTTTATGCCGTTTTTGTCAGGCCTTATCCTGAAAAGCACCACCTTGGCCTGAGGCGCCAGGTCTTTTTCAGTACAGGATACAAATTCCAAGGCGTTATTTTTTCTGGAAAGAGCTGGCTCTGTTATGAGACATACTGAAGATGTAGCCCATATCAGCATCATGGAAAAGATAAAGATGGTCTTTATCCGTAGGTTGAGTTTGCGGCCCTTAAATACAACTAAAATGGCCAGGACACTAAGAAGTAAAAACGTCCAATATGGCCGGCCTGATGAAACAGGGTCCAGGACCAGCACCGAGAGGACAGAAGCAAAGATCAGCAGGAACCCGAAAAAAAATATCTTGTATATGCGTTTTGAAATGCCCTTGGGGATACCGGATGAAAGGCTGTAAATAATTAACCCCAGGAGAATGGCCATGGGGACAAACGAGGGAAGGAGATATCTTCCATGGCGTGAGGCAGATAGCATGAAGGGCAGGATCATGCCGGTAGCCCAGGAGAATATAAACAAGAACAGGTCTTTTTTCTCACGTATTAAGGCAAGGAACGGCTTTGTCGAAATTTCCAGGCACTGATATTTTTTCTTTAACAGGAAAGATTCCACGGCTGCCCAAAAAAGCCAGGGTCCAAAGGCCAGAACCAGGTAGGCAAAATAATAGTAAAAGGGCTTATTGGCCTTTCCCCCAAGCCTTGAAAGAAACTGGTCTGAAATAGCCTCTTTGAGTAGATCCGGGCCGCCTGTGACAAAAAATATAAAGGCTTCCAGGCAGAGTCCCATGGTGCATACTGCAATCCATTCAGGAACAGTCTTTATGATTTCAGGAAATTTTTTCTGTAAAAGGAGATACAAAAACCAGCAGAAAAGCGGCAGTAACAGCCCAACCGGCCCCTTGGTGAAAAGAGCGGCAATTACAAAGAAATAGCCAGCAATTTTCCAGTGCCGTGCATTTGTCCTTGAAATATTTGCCTCAAAAAAACAGATTAATGCTGCAGAGCATTCCAGGGCAAGGAGCATGTCAAGGGTGGCTTTCTGTGCCTTGAGCCAGAATTCAGGAAGGCCTGCAAGACAAAGGGCGCAGGCCAGGGCAGCTGTTGTGTCCAGGTGTCTCCTGACGAACCAGAACGTCAGCACTATGAGCAATGAGGCGGAAACTGCACTGGGAATGGAAATGGAAAGGGCATTGACATGTCCCAGGGGCAGGGAGCAGATGTACTGCATGAGAAAAAACAGGGGCGGGTAATCAGTGTACGGCCTGCCGTAAAGTTGGGGTACCAGGAGATTTCCGCCCTCCAGCATTTCCCTGACGAACAAGGCAGACCTTGTCTCAAAACCGTAAATTTGCCTGTGATACAGGACCAGCAGCATGGACAGGAAGAAGAATGCCGCTGTCAGAAAAACTACTTTAAAATCTCCAGATGATTCCCTGTCCACTGAACCTGTTCCGGTTTTTTAAAACAGCAATGAGCAGGAGCTAAATATCTTCCGGAGTTCCAAGCTCCCTTACCGCAATGTCACCAGATTCAACATAGAAGGCGATGGTCTTTCTAAGGGCATCCTTGAGCCCCACCTTGGGTTCCCAGCCCAGCACTTCCATGGCATTTGATATGTCAGGTACCCGGTAGCCCACATCCTGGTAATCCGGGCCGTAATATTCATTGGCAGGAATTTCCCTGAATTCCACTTTTTCAGCAAGGGAGGCGAGCTGAGGAAATTCCTTGACCACCTCAATCATCATGTCCGCCAGGTCCCGGATGGAGTAGTCATTATGGGGGTTTCCGATGTTGAATATCCTGCTGTCGCATTTTCTGTCCTGGTTTCTGATAATTGCGAAAAGGCAGTCAAGCCCGTCATCAACATAGGTGAAGCAACGCCTCTGACTTCCTCCATCAACCAGCGTAATAGGCTCACCCCTTAAAATATGCCCAAGGAACTGGGTTACCACCCGGGAGCTTCCCTCCTTTGGCGCGTCGAGACTGTCAAGGCCTGAACCAATCCAGTTGAATGGTCTTATGAGAGTGAACTGTAGACCCTTGTGTTTGCCCATGGCCCATATCACTCTGTCCATCATCTGTTTGGCACAGGCATAAATCCAGCGTTGTTTCTCTATGGGACCATAAGTCAGGTTGCTGGTATCCTCATTGAATTTCTTGTCCTGGCACATGCCGTAAACTTCACTGGTGGAAGGAAAGATTACCCTGGTGCCATATTCTGCACATTGGCGGACAATCCTGAGGTTCTGCTCAAAATCCAGCTCAAAGACTGAAAGGGGGTCTTTTACATAGGTGGCCGGCGTGGCAATGGCCACAAGGGGAAGGCATAGATCGCATTTCTTGATATGGTACTCTATCCATTCCTTGTTTATGGAAATATCCCCTTCCAGAAAATGGACGTTGGGATGATTCACCCGGTCTCCAAGCCTGTCTGCGGATAGGTCCATTCCAAATATCTCCCAGTCCGTCTCCTCGATGACACGTCTTACCATGTGGCTTCCGATAAAACCGTTCACTCCAAGAACCAGTATTTTCATCTATGTATTCCTTTCGTTGTTTTTGAATTGGACAGTGTAAAAAACGGGTTGCGTCAAGGGTGCTTTTCAGAATGGCTCCCGGTCAGCCAAGGATCATTCCGTCCTTGAACAAATCCTTGGGTATCGACTGTTCAGGATCCGGCCTCGGCTCAGTGGAGGCTGAAAGTATCTTGAGGCAGCCCTTACCTGTTTGAACCCATGGAATGCCTTCCTCAAGCTTCACACTTCCTGCCGGGATTCCCATCTCCTTGTCCATTACAGGGACTCCATCCCAAACGTACAGCTTTTCAGTGCCGTTCATGGTAAATGCACCGGGGTATGGCCAGGCCACTGCCCGGATGAGATTATAGATTCTTTGCGCATCCCAGGTCCAGTCAATCCTTCCATCTTCAGGACGTCTGCCTCCAAAATACGTGGCCTTTGAATGGTCCTGAACTATCCTGGGCGCAGTGCCATCTAGAAGCATGGGGATATAGGTTCTGAGCACGTGGTCTGCAGCATCTTCAAGCTTTCTGAACAGGGTAAGGGCAGTGTCCCTGGGTTCAACAACAACTTCTTTCTGGCCTACAATATCACCTGCATCTGCCTTTAGAACCATGTGGTGAAGTGTCACTCCGCTTTTTTTCTCGCCGAAGACAAGCTGCCAGTTTACCGGGCACCTTCCCCGGTATTTGGGAAGCAGGGAACCGTGCAGATTAACGGCAGCAACCCGTGGGCTGTCCAGGATATCCTGTTTTATCATCTGCCTGAAATAGCAGGAAAGTATAACATCAGGTTCCATGGATCTTATGAGATCGATCCATTTTTTCTGATTGATATCGTCAGGAAAATAACAGGGTATGCTGTAACTGGCCGCAAGGTCAGCCAGGGAGTCAAACCACACGTTCTCATTTTCACTGTCCCTGTGGGTAAAGACCGCTGGAACTTCTATTTCAAGTTCCCTTAGTACCTTCAGGGCGCGGCAACCCATATTGTGATAACCTAAAAGGACTACTGACATTTTTTCTCCTATATTAACAAGTCCGTCAAAAGTTCCCAGTACATGCTTGTGGGGCTGTCCATTTGTTAGCCCTTTTCATTTTCATGCCAAGGATCCAATAGAAGAACACCGCTTTCTTCCATACCAGATATGTTTCTGGTTACTATAATTAAAGACTAACCCTGTAGCTGCCATTAGTCTATCAATAGTTGGCAGCCCTGCCTTTACGTTCAGCAGGAGATGTGCGGGAGATGCCCCACTCATAACAGTCTGTTAAGGACAGATTTG
>QOAL01000085.1 GCA_003978135.1 Thermodesulfatator sp. | reverse complement strand
CTTCTCGGCATTGACCATCTTTTTCAGTAAAGGACTCGGCCTGAATGAAACAGTATTTCTGGCAGGTATAATAATTGGTTCCCCTGTAGAAGGATTTATACCCTTCCTGTCATTTTTGAAAAGGGGGCAGAATGTTCCGAACCTGACTATCTTCAGATGTTCACCGGAAAGCAGTATGTCTGTCATGTGAGCGAATATGGCATCCACCAATTTCTTGCTGGACCTCACAGAAAACCCGAGTTCCTCGCTAACCTTCTCGGCCAACTGCAGCTTGGTGAGAGAAGATCTACCCACGTCAGCTCCTCATTTCTGCCTTGAATTCCCTAAGGAGTTCCTGCACCAGAGGTTCATGAAGTGAAATAACCTCTGCCTCGGACAAGGTGCGGTCAGAAGCCCGGTAAATAAACCTGAAGGCAAGACTCTTTTTGCCCCTGGGAACAGGCTTGCCAGTATAAACATCGAAGATAAATATATTTTCCAATATTTGCGGCTTTCTCTTTTCAATAAAGGCAAAGATATCCTGCACCCTTACGGAGTCATCTGCAATAATTGAAAGATCCAGCTCCACGGCAGGAAACCTGGCAAGTGGCTGGAACTGCCTGTGAGCTGATGACGCCTCAATAAGGGCTGGAAGGGAAATGTCTGACAGGAATACGTTGTTTTGTATGTCAAAGGCTGAAAGAACCTTGTTGGAAATCTGGCCCATGGTACCAATAAGGGCACCTTTTTCCGAGATCAACTCCACACAGGTGCCTGGAACGAAAAACGGTTCCGGCCGGGCAGAAACCTGAAATACCGCCCTCTTCAGTCCTACCTGTTCAAAAAGGTTTTCCATCAAGCCCTTAAGATCAAAAAAGTCACTCTCCCTGTCCTGCCAGGCCCAGGTCTGCTGAAATCTCCTGCCAGTGAGCCCACAGCAAAGCCTGTGATGTTCTTCTGGCAGTACGCCCTTGCCCTTATCGATAAACACTGCACCTGCCTCAAACAGGGCCAAATCCATGTTGCGCCTTTTCTGATTCCTGGCTATTGCCGAAAGCATGGGACAAACAAGGTTGGTCCTCATAATGGACTGGTCTTCTGCCAGGGGATTTTTCAGCACGACTGCCTTCATCCTGGGATCGTTTTCAGCAAGGCCAAGGCCATGCAATTCCTGGGGAGAAATAAAACTGTAGGAAATGATCTCGCAACATCCCTGGGCTGAAAGAATTGACCGCAATTGGTCAACAAAGGATTTGTCAGAATGAACGGGCTTTACTATGAGATCAGCCACTGGTGAGGAAGTCGGAATGGCCTCAAAGCCGTGGAGCCTTGCAATTTCCTCCACCAGGTCTATTTCCTCCCTCAGATCAGGACGAAAGGATGGTGCAGAAGCCTTAATGGCCCCGGAGGAATCTGTAGAAGTTCCGATTTCAATGGATTCCAGTATGGCTGCCATGTCTTTGGCAGAAAGATCCGTACCAAGAAGGCTATTGGTACGTTCAGGGTTCATTGTGATTTTTACAGGCACGTATGGCCGTGGATTTTCATCCCTAATACCCTGGAATGTCCCGCCTGCCAGTTCTACAAGCAGCTCTGTGGCACGTCTTGCCGCCACAAGCTGCCCATCAAAATCCACCCCTCGCTCAAAACGATAGGAGGCCTCTGACGGCAGTTTCAACATCTTGGCGGTTCTTCGAATACTCCACGGAGCGAACCATGCGCTTTCCAGGAGGATAGAGCTGGTCTTTTCAGTAACTTCCGTGTCCAGACCACCCATGACGCCTGCTACTGCCACGGGACGTTCCAAGTCGCAGATTAAAAGAACACCTTCAGGAAGCCTTCTTTCCTTGCCATCAAGAGTAACTATCTTTTCTCCCTCAATGGATGGCCTTACGACAATTCCCCTGCCTTTCAAGGTATCAAGGTCAAAGGCATGCAGAGGCTGCCCGAGCTCCATCAGCACGTAATTGGTAATATCCACCACGTTGTTAATGGGCCGTATACCACTTGCCGCAAGTCTCCTTGCCATCCAACCAGGGGATGTGCCTATGGTCACACCTGTTACTACCGAACCAACGTAACGTCGGCAAAGCTCAGTATCCTCGATATTGATGGTAACATCTTCTGCCTGGCTGGAAATCTCCATGGCAGCCCTGGGAATATTCAAGGGGACATTGAACAGGGCTGACACTTCCCGGGCAACGCCTGTGATAGACAGGCAGTCCGGACGGTTCGGGGTAATCCCGATTTCCATGACCACGTCATCCATGCCTGCCAGGGACGAAAGGCTCTGGCCAACCCTGGCGGCGGGGAATTCAATAGCCACGTCAAAAAGACCGCTGGCATCGCCCTCTAACATGACCTCCCTTCGGGAGCACAGCATGCCCCTGGAGATGTGACCGTAAACCTGGCTTTCCCTGATCTCCTTGCCGTCCGGCATCTCAGTGCCCGGAGGCACATAGACGGTGAGCATCCCTTCCCTGACATTTGGTGCTCCACATATAACCTGTGCCTCCTCAGTGCCTGTTTCCACAGTACAAAGGGTCACGTTTTTTTCCTCCATGACCGGTTCAACACGGGAGACACGGACAACTATGGCCTGCTCCATCCACGGGTAGGCGGGGTCAAGGGATTCAACCTCAAGGCCTGCAAGGGTAAGCCTTTCGGCAACTTCACTGTAGTCTGCCTGGAACGGTGCTATTTCTTGGAGCCAGGATGCAAGTACCAGCATAATTTCAAATTATCTCAAAACTGTTTCAGGAATCTCAGGTCATTATCATAGAACAGCCTGATGTCATTGATCCCGTAGCGAAGCATGGCAATTCTCTCAATTCCGAGGCCGAATGCAAAACCACTGTACACATCAGGGTCTATGTCCACGTGGCGGAACACTGCAGGATGCACGAGACCGGCTCCCAGCACCTCCAGCCATCCTGTCTGGGAACAGACTCTACAGCCCTTGCCCCTGCACATCACGCACTGGATATCAATTTCAGCACTGGGCTCTGTAAAAGGGAAAAAGCTGGGCCGAAACCTGACGGCAGTGTCCTGGTCGAATATTTCCTGGGCAAAGTAGGTCAGTATGCCCTTGAGGTGAGAGAAGGAAACATTCTTGTCCACCATCAGCCCCTCAACCTGGTGAAACATGGGGGTGTGGGTCACGTCAGAATCACACCTGTACACCTTTCCCGGTGCAATTATCCTGAGGGGCGGCGACATTTTCTCCATGGTGCGGACCTGAATCGGAGATGTATGCGTCCTCAAAAGTACTTTATCGTCCACATAAAAGGTATCCTGCATATCCCGGGCAGGATGGTCAGGTGGTATGTTAAGGGCCTCGAAATTATAAAAATCCAGCTCGATTTCAGGTCCCTGGGCGATGGAAAACCCCATTTTTTCAAAAACACCGCAGACTTCATTAAGTATCAGGGTGATGGGATGGAGATGACCTGCGGGAAGACGCCTTCCGGGCAGCGTGGGATCAAAGCCCTTGATGAGTTCCGGGCCTGCAACGATTTCCTTAAGTGCTTCAATACGTTCCGTGAGGGCCTTTTCGATGGCCACCTTTACCTGGTTGGATAATTTGCCCACCAGGGGACGCTGTTCCTTTGGAAGGCTGCCAAGGCTCTTGAGAATGGACGTAAGGCGCAGGCACTGTTGGCGCAGAATATTTCCCTGTGCCGGGCCGAGGGACAGACAAAGGTTTATCGCAATGATGTGAGGCGCTTAGGGCAAAATCAAGGGGCAGCGTTTGATCTTGTTTTCCTTGATCCGCCTTATGGCAAAGGGTTGGGGGAAGAGGCCATGAAAGTGGCTATTGCAGGTGGTTGGATTTCGGGTAATGCCTTGATTGTATGGGAAGAAAATACACCGGTCGATGTGCCGTGCGGGCTGCATCTGATTGAAGCGCGAAAATATGGCGGGACGGTGATTTCGTTTTTTGAGCGATGAATGTCAAT
>QOAL01000102.1 GCA_003978135.1 Thermodesulfatator sp. | reverse complement strand
TCTTGTCTGAGATTAAGAAGATGATCCAGGCGCGCCCTTTTATTTCCAGGTTCTTTTCCCAGGATATATTCGTAGGTTTTATTAGCCTCCTTTAATAAGCCCCATCTCTGGAAAAGTGCCGCTTCATCCAGTGCCAATTCTGTTATCTGGGCATCATCGCACTGGCACTTTTTGGCCATATCCATAGCGAAAGAAGGTACGCCAAGATCCGAGAAGTCTCTTATCTGGAGGTATTTTATAAATCTCTTATGTGGATAAACCTTCAGAAGCTGATCATAGGTCTCAATGGCTTTCACAAAAGACCGCTGTTGCTCGAAAAAATAAGCCCTGGCAAACAGGCCTTCCACATCTGAAGGATAATGTTTTTCAAGTAGTTGCAGATAATATTCGGCTTTTTTGAATTTTTTTTCCTTGGAGTAGCAATATAAAAGACCAATAATTCCATCCTTATTCAGGGGATTCTGATCCAGAATAAATTGGTATACTTCCTTGGCCTCTTTGATTTTGTCTGATTTAAAGAACGCCCAGCCGAGTTTAGATAAATAGGGAAATGGCCACTTGGTCCACTTAGTGATATCTGTTTTTTTAAGAAGCTCCAGGGCCTCCCGATATTGTCCGGATGACGCCATTAGGAAGAACCTGTCATATATGGGGGCATGTGCCTTGTCGAGCTTTTTATAGAGCTTATCAAGGCTTGCCTTGTTCAGACTGTTTATGAAGGCATTCCATTCAGAAAAGTAGCAGGGACAGCTGGAGTCAGGGGCTTCTTTCCATAGCAGAAATGCCTTGAACGGTTTTTTTTCATGAAGAAGGAGACTGAAACGAAGGAAAGTGACATTGATATCCAGTGAACGGTGATTCTTTTCGATCCTGGCCAGGAATTTGTGGGCTTCTTTGAATCTCCCAAGCTTGACAAGGCAATGATAGAATCCTTTTAATGCTTCAGAATCACCAGGATTTTTACTTAAAACCTCTTTGTAGAGATTCGCTGCAAGAATGAAATGATCCGTAGCCATGGCAGCCGTGGCCACATTTCTTAATAGGTAGGGCCTGGGAGGGAGTTTTTCGCGGTTTTTTTTGTATAGTGCAAGGGCCTTGGCATACTGACCTAGCCAGCTCATGAGTACTATATAATCTGAAAGGTAATCAGTATTGTCAGGAGACAGCTCTACGGACTTTTTGATCCAGGGTAAAGCATCCTTATTTCTTCCAAGCCTAATAAGTTTTATGCCAACCTCGTTTAGAAGGCCTGGGTCTCGGCCGCATAATTTTATTGTTAGGCTTGGCGTATATCCCCTGGCTGATAATATTTGTTTTGCGGTACAATTTTTTTGGGCATATGACAAAGAAAAAGGAAAGAGGCCAATAAGCAAGCTTGACAATAAAATATAAATTTGATGTTTTTTATCCGAAAAAGGTTCTGTAAATATTTGCTGACTCCCTGATTTTCTGCCCATCTCATTGGAAATATAAAATGTTTATTTCTGTGGCTTTTGGTCTTTGGAGCTAAATTAAGAAATATCCGTTTGTTAGACGATAGATACTGGACTTTTCAACATAGCATAATGTCTTGTTGTTTCAATAAAAAAATAGAAAATTTGGAGCTGTTATTTCGGTCAAGCCTTTCCTGTCAATTTTTATCATCCTCTTCTTGACGTTACAGGTTTGTCGAGTCATATTCTCATGGTTTTTTAAAGAGGCAATGAAGTCTGCCTGAACCACTGTTTTTACAGTTGATGACTTCTGTTTGACAGGGGAGTTTTATATCTTTTGGCAGGCAGAAAGAATTTTTTAGAACCCTGCTTGAGATCTTCAGGCAGGGTTTTTGTGTTTGGGAGGGATAAATGGATCTGAGTATTGCCCTTATTATCCTGCTGGGGCTTGGCGCGGATTATCTTTTCAAGAAAATTAAACTTCCCGGCTTGATAGGCATGTTAATTATCGGCATTCTGGCCGGGCCTTATGTACTGAATCTCATGTCCCCGGACATGATGAAGGTTTCCGGGGACTTCCGCAAGATGGCCCTTATCGTGATCCTTTTAAGGGCTGGTTTTGAGTTAAGGCGGGACACCCTTCACAGGGTTGGCCGTACGGCTCTTCTCCTAAGCGCTGTACCAGCCCTTTTTGAAATCGCAGCTGTTACCTGGTTTGCTCCCAGGCTACTCGGGATGGGTTACCTGGATGCGGCTATTCTGGGAGCCATACTGGGGGCTGTTTCTCCAGCAGTAGTTGTGCCCCTTATGATCGACTTTATGGACAGAGGAAGAGGGGCAAAAAAGGGAATACCCACACTGATCCTGGCAGCTTCCTCAGTAGATGACGTATTTGTGATTGTCCTGTTCTCTATTTTTCTCGGCATGTACGGCGGGGGAGAGGTGAATGTCTGGGCAAAATTAGCGGAAATACCAGTCTCCATAACCCTTGGAATATTGATTGGTCTGGTGAGCGGGTATCTTCTTTACAGGCTTTTTGAAAAATACGATTGGCGACCGCCGAAAAGAACCCTGATTGTCATAGGTGTTTCCATAATACTCACCTGGATTGAAAAGAAATTTGAAGGAATGGTACCTGTTGCCAGTCTTCTTGGAGTCATGACTATTGGGTTCATAATCCTGGAAAAATCAGAGCCTATTGCCCACATCATGTCCCAAAAACTCAAGAAACTCTGGGTATTCGCTGAATTACTGCTGTTTGTGCTGGTGGGCGCCCAGGTGAATATCCACGTTGCCATGGATGCAGGGCTCATGGGCAGCCTGGTTATTCTTATCGGGCTGTTTTTCAGGAGTATTGGTACGTACCTGTGCCTTATGGGCACGTCCCTCAATCACATGGAGCGAATATTCACAGTGGTTGCATACATACCAAAGGCCACCGTTCAGGCCGCAATCGGTGCAATACCAATGGCGTACGGTGTGGCTTCAGGAGACCTTATCCTTGCCGTGGCAGTTATGTCCATACTGCTGACTGCCCCCATCGGAGCCATAGGAATCATGTTCCTGGGAGAGCGAGTACTGGACCATGGGGCCAAATCCCCTTACAAATTCAAGGAACTCAGACAGAAACTCCAGCTTCCAAGGGTCGGGGAGCGCCTGCGATGCAGGAAGGACGGTTCACTGTGGAAGGTCATAGAGGAGAAGGAAATCTGGCTGGAAGACCATAACGGAGAAGGGGGAAAGGCCATACCGGTTCCAGCAATAGAATTGAGATTGTGGCGGGAGGAAAAAGGGATAGAGCCTGGCAAGGGCCAGACAACCTATAGAATATACAGGCCGGGTGATCCTCCTTTTACTGCTGAATGGGAGATAATCTACGACTGGTAGGCTGATTGCAGTGGGTGCATTGCTGTTGGCACTCATGCCTGGACACGAGCATTTTTTAAGATACATCAAATAATCTTGACTTTCCTGCAATTTTGTTGCAATAACAATAAGCTTTTTGATCCTGATCAAGAACCTGCATTACAGAGAAAATGGGCCCCTTGCCCCATGTTTTGAGAGAGGTTGGAGCATCATGAAAAAAGATCCCCTGGTGATGGTTTCTGTGCCGTCTTTTATGATAACAGGTTTCCTGTGTTTTTTTTGCTTCGTGTTTTTTTTGTGTTCCGGCACGGTTCTGGGGGCTGAGAGACTTAATATAGTGGTTAGCATCCTGCCCCAGAAATACTTTGTGGAAAAGATTGGCGGCGACAAGGTGCAGGTTTCAGTCATGGTGGAGCCTGGTGCCAATCCTGCCACTTATGAGCCAAGGCCAAGGCAGATGGGCATGCTTACAAGTGCCCGGATCTATTTTGCCATAGGTGTTCCCTTTGAAAGGGTCTGGCTGCCAAGGTTCGAGAACATTAATCCATCTCTTGTGATAGTTCCCACCCAGGAGGGTATAAAGCTCTTTCCAATATCAGGCAATCAAAAGGAGAATGGGCATGCAGGGGCCGGCGGGCATGGCATTTTAGATCCCCATGTATG
>QOAL01000151.1 GCA_003978135.1 Thermodesulfatator sp. | reverse complement strand
GAAATATCCAGGGGCAGCCTTTCCGCCGAACACAAAGGAACGGGGACAGATATCCATATTCGGATTGGCCTTTATCCTGTTATACAGGGTAATTATATGCAGAACATTCAGGTGCTGGCGCTTGTACTCGTGGATGCGTTTTACCTGCACATCAAACATTGAGCATGGATCGATCTTTATTCCGTGCTTTTCTGCAGCCATGCTGGCTACATCCTGCTTGTTTTGCTCTTGAACCTTTCTCCAGGCATCCCTGAATGCTGAATCATCCACGAATTTTTCCAGTTTTTTTAGCTCAAAAAGATCCTTGATCCATTTTTCGCCGATTGCCTCGGTTATAAGGTTGCTGAGGCGCGGATTTGCCACCACCATCCATCGTCTCGGTGTAACGCCGTTTGTCTTGTTGGTTATCTTCCCGGGCCAGAATTCATTAAAATCCCTGAGGGTATGCTTCTTCAGTAGATCCGTATGAATTGCAGCCACCCCGTTAATAGCATGACTTCCTATGCAAGCCAGATTTGCCATGCGTACGAATTTGCTCCCGGCCTCATCGATTATAGACATGCGGCTGATGCGTGCCTGATCATCTGGATATCTCTCCCTGACCTGGTCAAGAAAACGCCGGTTGATTTCAAATATGATTTCCATGTGCCTGGGGAGAAGGGAGGCAAAGAGACCAAGGGGCCACTTTTCCATGGCTTCTGGCAAAAGGGTGTGATTGGTATATGCCATGGTTTTCCTCGTAATGTCCCAGGCCTGATCCCACCCCATGCCATGTTCATCCATGAGTAAACGCATCAGCTCTGGAATGGCAACAGATGGATGGGTGTCATTTAACTGAACTGCAAAATGTTCGTGAAAATCCGCCAGATCATCATGCTCCTCAAGATGAATGCGTATCATGTCTTGGAGCGAGGCAGACACGAAAAAAAACTGCTGTTCCAGGCGAAGCTGCTTTCCCTGGCCCTGCTCGTCATTGGGATAGAGGACCTTGGAAATATTCTCGGCCCTTACCTTTTCCTCGATGGCCCCAAAGTAATCCCCAATGTTAAAATCCTCAAAATCAAATGACTCCACTGCCTCTGCACTCCACAGCCTGAGGACGTTCATGTTATTAACCTTGTAGCCAGGGATCGGGGTATCATAGGCAACTGCATTTACCATGCGGGCAGGCACCCAGCGCATCCTGTAATTGCCCTTGTCATCCGTGTAGGCCTCGGTATGACCTCCGAAGCCGATGCCATAACACACTTCCGGTTTTTTGATCTCCCACGGATTGCCGTAGTGGAGCCACATATCACTCAATTCCTTTTGCCAGCCGTCTTCAATAACCTGGTGAAACATGCCGTGTTCGTACCGGATACCATAGCCAACAGCAGGAATCTTCAATGTGGAAAGAGAATCAAGATAACAGGCAGCCAAGCGTCCCAGCCCTCCATTGCCCAGACCAGGCTCCACCTCATGGTCTATCAGCTCCTTTATATCAAGGCCTGTTTCTTCAAGGGCCTGGGCTACCTGGTCGTATATGCCAAGATTTATCAGGTTATTGGCAAGGTGGGGACCCAAAAGGAATTCAGCAGACAGATAACAGACAATCCGAGTGGGCTTGTTAAGGATATGTTTTACTGAGTTTATGAAGAGATGCTGCATCCTGTCGCGTACCGTGTGGGATACTGCCATGAAATAGTCATTGGTGGTGGCAGTCTCAACGGGTTTGCCCTGATTGTAAAAAAGGTTATATGCAATCGCCCTCTTAAATTCATTTATGGTTTTCTGATCAACGTTCTTTTTGTCGCCCTTCTTACTGGTATTATTCATACAATAAATGCTCCTATCTGGTGTCTATCTGAATTATTAACTTGTGTCCATTTACAGGCTACCGAAAACATTCCCTGTTTTTTCTCCATTTACTTTCGTAAAGCAGGAATTTGCTCTCTGCCTCTGATCCATCCTTATTCATTGATGGCTTCGGATAACGAGCAGTTTCTTCCAAGATTTCACCAAGGGGAAGCCAGTTTCAGCCGCACCTAAGTTTGTAAGATCATCCGGGTTATGTATCCAGAAAGAGTATGTAGACCGCACAGCGGCTGTTGGTGAATCCTGGAAGAAACTGCTCGTCCTGAGGCTACGGGAACAAGCAGGAAATTCTCCCAAGAGGTCTCTTTTTCTTTAGAAACGTAACTTTCTAAAACCCTACCACATTTTCTTAATAGAGACTTGAACCTGGACAATTCCTGTCATTACTTCAGCTTGACTATTTCAAGCCTGTGGTCCATTTCCGGATGCATCTTCGAGGGTCCTTCGGTTACCAACGCACTGTCTCCCTCAAGTCCAAATTCACGCACGTATTTTTTCACATGTCCACTCCAGTGGACAGGCTTGTCCTTTCTGAAATCAGGACATACTCCAAATGAAAACAGAAGATCCATGCATGTTTTCATGCTCGTGCTTGGTGCGATGATCCAGCAGGGCAGCCTGAACCTAGTGACATTCCTGGCAGTAGCCCCTGAATCAGTGGGACAAAAAACAACCGCGGTATTTATCTTGTCCACCATATTATCAATGCTGAGTGCAATAAGATCAACAGTGTTATCCTTTGAAGAGGTGGCATGTGCTTCAACTTCGCGCCGAAAATGCTGTCGTTCCAGATATGGCTCAGTGGCCTCGGCAATACTGGCAAGCATTTCTACGGCCTCAACCGGAAAATCTCCCATGGCGGATTCCTCTGACAGCATCACAGCATCAGTACCGTCAAGAATGGCATTTGCAACATCGGTGGCCTCTGCCCTGGTGGGCCTCCTGTTGTGAGTCATGGACTCAAGCATCTGGGTAGCCGTTATTACAGGCTTGGCCCTTACGTTCGCCTTCCTGGTAATAAATTTCTGGGCTATGGCGATCTTTTCTATGGGAATTTCAACACCCAGGTCTCCCCTGGCTACCATTATCCCATCAGACTCGTCCATGATTTCGTCGATCTCATCCACTATACTGGATCGCTCTATCTTGGCTATGATAAAGGGCCTGTGGCCCAGCACTTCAGCGGCGTTTCTTACATCCCTCACGTCCTGTGCAGTACCCACAAAGGACTGGCTTACTGCATCCACTCCGTTTTCAAGGGCAAACTTCAGGCATTCATGGTCCCTGGAGGTAAACGCACTGGTGCCCAGCTTTATCCCCGGGATATTGAGGCCCTTTCGGGACCGGAGCTCACCACCTACCACCACTGTACAGATTATGTCCTGACCCTGTACTTCATCGACCCTGAGCTGGATAATGCCATCATTGAGATAAAGCATCTGGCCTTTTTTTACTGCTGCCGGCAACTCTTCCATGGTAATGGAAACCATATCCTGGGTCCCGGAAACCTGCCTGGTTGTAAGTATAAACCGTCCCCCTTTTTCCAGTATTACCGGTTCCTTTTCAAAATCGCCTATCCGCATCTTCGGGCCGGGAAGATCAGCCATAATGGCTACGGCCTTTCCAGTCTTTTCACTGACCGCCCTGATTTTCCGGATTGTTTCTGCGTGGTCTTCAAATTTACCGTGGGAAAAATTGAGCCTGGCTATGTTCATGCCCGCCAAAATCATCTTTTCAAGGGTTTCAGGTGAACTGGATGCAGGTCCAATGGTGCACACTATCCTTGTTTTGTGACTTGAAAGTTTGCTCATGTTTATTCCCCTGAATCTGTGGCTTGTTTTGCAAGGCCTGTGATCCTGTCCCAGTCACCCTCATTTACCGCATCCTTTGATGCAAGCCATGACCCGCCTACGCAGAGCACGTTTTCAAGTGCCAGATAGTCCTTATAATTTGAGGCTGAGATACCCCCGGTAGGACAAAATCTTACCTGGGGGAAGGGACCGGAAACGGCTTTCAGCATTCTTATGCCGCCTGCTGCTTCTGCAGGGAAAAATTTGAATTCTTTATATCCCCTGGCCATGCCTGTCATAAGCTCGGACACCGTGGAAACG
>QOAL01000040.1 GCA_003978135.1 Thermodesulfatator sp. | reverse complement strand
TTCGAGAAGGGGAATCATGAATTTTCTTGAAAGACCGCCCGTAAGCTTTCGGAAATCAGACACGGTCATTTCCTGGTTGTTCTTTAGGAAGGCGATCACATCCCTTTCGATCTGTTCCAGCGTGCCTGGATGAAAATACAGGCTGTCCTTCAGGCGGACAAGTTTTCCCTGTCTTACCAGGAGATCAAATATTTCAAGGCCATCTTCAAAAAGCTCTTCAGATGAAACCGCTTTTTTTACCGCTTCCTCCCTGGCCGGTGGGGAGAGGCCTGCCTTAAGGTAGATTGTTTCCAGGGTCTTTTTGATTGTCTCTTCTTGGTCTCCAAGCCGCACCTTGTGTGTTGAAAGTCTTACTGTCTCCTTGTCGGTAGCAATCTTTCCTTCCTTTTCAAGGATGTCCAGGACCTTTTGAAAAATTCGCTGCTTAGGCATTCCCTGGCCGGCATCTGAAGTCAGGCCCCACGAACCGGCTGCATGCAGGGAAGGAAAGAGTCTGGATTTAAGCTCTTCCCTGGACATGCCCTGGAGCAGGGGCTTTTCCCTGTGGTAATTTTCCAGGAGATCCAGGGTCTTTTGCATCAGTTTCTGAATAACCCTGAACGAGGTAAACCTGTCATCAGAACCGAATCTCATTACCTGCCTGGAACTGAGAAGTGCCTGAAGTTCTTTTTGTAATGTCTTACCGTAAATTCCTGTTCTTAAGGCCAGTTCCCTGGAGGAAAGCCCCCTGTATCCAGCCTTTTCCAGGTGAAGCTGCAGGATTTCAGACGGTGTGCCCTTGGCCAGCAGCTTCAGCTCATCCCACAAGTCCTTTCTGGCCCTTTTCCTCTTCCTGGGCAGGGGATTTAATATCCTGCCTCCTCCAATGGTTCTTATGGGTGAATAGCTCCTGATAACGTATCTGTCATGGGGAAGCACAGCTACAGGCTCCTGGAGCTTTATCTGTACAAAGGCCTTGTTTCCCGGGGCAAGTTCATCGTTTTTCATGAGTATGCGGCCAATGATTTCAGATGTGCCAACGTGAAATCGTACAGGCGTTCGATGCTTGATGGGTTTCTCTGCGCTTGATAGATAGATTAGCTCAAGGTCCAGGAGATAACTTGGCTTCAGACTGCCGGGAAGGGCTACCACAGCACCGCGTTTTATCTCTTCCTTGGTTACGCCCTGGAGGTTCAGTGCGGTTCTAAGGCCTGGTACGGCCCTTTGGCTTTCCCTGCCATGGATCTGTATGCCGCGAATCCTTGTTTCGATCCCCTCCGGGTACACAACAACCTCCTGGCCCACCTCGATGCTGCCAGAGATCACTGTGCCGGTGACTACAGTGCCAAAGCCCTTCATGATGAATGACCTGTCCACAGGAAGCCGGAAGGGGCCCTGCCCCTGTTTTTCAGGGACTTCCAGGACCAGCCTGTCCATGACTTTAAGGAGATTGTTTAGGCCGTGACCTGTCACAGAAGATACTGGAATTACAGGCGCATTTTCAAGGAATGTACCCTTTAGGGATTCCCTTATGTCTTCTGTGACCAGTTCGAGCCAATCTTCTTCCACCATGTCTGTCTTGGTGAGTACCACCAGGCCCTTTTTTATGCCAAGGAGCTGGCATATTTCCAGGTGTTCACTGGTCTGGGGCATAACCCCTTCATCTGCGGCGATTACCAGGGCTACAATATCAACACCCGTTACCCCGGCCACCATGTTCTTTACAAATCGTTCATGGCCGGGAACATCCACCACCCCAACCGAGGTTCCCGAAGGCAGTTCCAGCCTGGCAAAACCGAGTTCTATGGTAATGCCCCTTTGCTTTTCCTCCTTGAGACGGTCTGTGTCCGTGCCGGTAAGGGCCTTGACCAGGGTGGTCTTGCCGTGGTCTATATGGCCGGCAGTTCCTATGATGACAGTCTTTGTATCCAATTCAGCTTATCCTGGAGCCAGGCTCTGTTTCATCAGGCACACTAAGAAGATGGAGGCCTCCCTTATCCTTGGCTACAAGGAGCATGCCTCTGGATTCAACTCCTCTGAGTTTTACAGGCTTGAGGTTGGCTACAATGATCACCTTCCTGCCCACAAGTTCTTCTGGTTTGAAATGCTCGGCAATGCCTGCGACAATTGTTCTTTCCTCAGGCGCCATGACCGTAAGTTTTAGGAGCCTGTCTGCATTGGGATGTTTTTCAGCACCCACGATTTCACCCACCCGGAGCTCAACCTTCTGGAAATCATCAATGGTTATCAGGTTGTCCTCTATTGTCTTCTTCTCCTTTACTGCCTTTTTCTGTTGCTGTTTCTTTGCCTTTTCAGCCTTTGCCTGCTTTTTCGAAGGACCAATCCTGGGAAAGAGGGCCTTTATCTTCTTGGCCTGTGTGCCTGAAGCAAGCCTTCCAGGCTCAAGGCCTTTTGACGAAAGCTCCTTGTCAGGATCAAGCCCAAGGCTCGTTAATATCCTGCCTGCTGCCTCTGGCATTACCGGGCTGATAAGAACTGCTGCAAGCCTGAGTGTTTCCATGAGGCTGTAGAGCACAGAATCCAGAAGTGCCTGTTTGGATTCATCCCTGGCAAGTTCCCATGGAGCACTTTTGTCAATGACCTTGTTTGCCACGTTAAGGACTTTCCAGATTTGCGCCAGGGCCTTATTAATCCGGAAGGCCTCCATCTCTTTCTTCCACACAGGTACCAGCTCTTTCCACGCAGCAGTAAGTTCCCGGTGTGGTCCATCAAGGTCATGGAAACTGGGAATAGCCCCCTTTTTGTACTTGAAAAGCATGGTCAGGCTGCGGCTTAACAAATTTCCAAGGTCATTTGCAAGATCAGCATTTATTCTTAGAACAAAGGATTCTTGGCTGAAGCCGGCATCCAGGCCAAAGACCATCTCGCGCATCAGGCAATATCTCGTGCCGTCTGCCCCGAACTGGTCAACCAGCCATTGTGGTTTTACAATGTTTCCCAGGCTCTTGGACATCTTAACGTCCTTTGTTTTCCAGTAGCCGTGCACGTGCAGCGCCTTGTAGGGTTCAAGGCCAAGGGCCTTGAGCATTATGGGCCAGTAGATGCCATGGGGTTTCAGGATATCCTTGGCTATTACGTGATTGGCTGCAGGCCAGAACCTTTCAAACCTGTCGCCATTGGGATAATCCAGGCCGGTGAGGTAGTTTATAAGTGCGTCGAACCAGACATAGGTAACGAAATTTTCGTCAAAGGGCAGGGGGACTCCCCAGGTAAGACGTGAAATGGGCCTAGATATGCATAGATCGTCAAGGGGGTCCTTCAGGAAGGCAAGTACCTCGTTCCTGTACCGTTCAGGCGTGATGAAATCAGGATTGGCCTTGATGTAGTCAATTAGCCAGTCCTGGTATTTGCTCATGAGAAAGAAATAGTTTTTTTCCTTGAGATGTGTGGGTTCTGTCTTGTGGTCAGGGCATTTTCCATCTACCAACTCCCTTTCCACCAGGAATCTCTCGCATCCAAAACAGTAAAGCCCTTCGTATTCCCTGAATTCAATGTCTCCCTTGTCATAGACCTTCTGCAGGGCAAGCTGCACGGTCTTCATGTGCTCGGGGTCCGTAGTCCTGATGAACCTGTCCGGCTCTATCTCAAGAAGCGGCCAGGTTTGCCTGAATTTGTCACTTATCCTGTCTGTATATTCCCTGGGGCTTATGCCAAGCTTTTCAGCCGCCTGTACTATCTTGTCTCCGTGTTCGTCAGTGCCTGTCAAAAAGAAGGTTTCATCCCCGATAAGCTTGTGAAACCTGTTTTGTACATCGGCAACCACGGTTGAGTATGCATGGCCAAGGTGGGGTTCTGCATTCACATAATAAATAGGGGTTGTGATATAAAACCTGCTGCTCATGATTTTCCAGTATCACCTTTCTTATTGTGATTTTTCCTGCCAGATCTTTTTTTCTTGTGTGACCTTTTCCTGCCGGATTTTTTTCTCGCCTTCTTTTCCTTCTGAGTGCCTGTTTCACCCTTTTTGCCCGGAGCCTGGGATTCGGCAGG
>QOAL01000014.1 GCA_003978135.1 Thermodesulfatator sp. | reverse complement strand
TTGTGTCCATCCAGTAATCGATGGCAGATTCCCAGTTTGTCATCATGGTCCCGGGGACGAGCAGCTTCTTTCAAGATTAACCAATAGCCGCTGTGCAGGCTACATACGCTTTCTGGATACATACCCTGACAATCCTACAAATTTGAGTGCGGCTAAAACTGGCTTCCCCTTGGTGAAATCTTGAAAGAAGCTGCTCGTCCCTGTCCAAAGCCACCAACTCGTATGACTGGGTCAGATGTGATGTAAAAAGCACATTCGTGCTTCAGGTAAGTGAACGGGACAAACTTGGAATGGCGTACCTGTGATCAGCCATTGCATGGTGTTAAGAAGGGCTGTGTAAAAACAGAGGCAGCTTGACATCAATGAAACAATACTCAGGCAGCTTTTCTGCCCATAGTGAGTCCTTTCGCCCTTTCAAGTAATTCAAGCATATCGTGGAAAAGGGGCCCAAGTTCCTCCTTGAATATCCTTCGTGCACTGTCCCTGTTGCCTGTCTCGAGGTTTTTCATTACCTCATGGCCCAATTCATGCAGTCTTGAATGTTTATCTGCAATCTCCCTCATGATCGAACCTTCCTGCTCGGTTGCCTGCTCCAGGCGTTCCCTGACAAATCTGCCAAGGTCACATTCTTCTGGATTGTGTTCTATATCAACTGCCGTTCCTTCAAGGATGGCCAAGGTGAGTCTCTGCTTCCATCTAAAATGTTTCAGCGTTGCACTCATGAGCCTTACCTTGTCATCTGCCTTTTCTGCTGCCTCCTGAATGGCTCGATCTGAAACATCAAAATAGCGGGCCACAATCTGGAGTTCATCTGCCAATTCAACAATTGCTTCCTGGGAACTGGTGGCACTTGCAACACTTTCTGAAAATTTCAGGGTCTCATCCTTGAGCATCTTGGCAAGCTGTGCAAGATTCTGTACATCCATCATCCCGGATTCTATGGTATTGCTGATTTCTGATATTGTGGCAGTCTGCTCCTCTGTTGCACTGGCCACGGTGTTGGTCATATCCGTTACCGTACTTATTTTTTCGCCTATTTCTTCCACTACATTAACTGCCTGCCGGGTGTCTGCCTGAATGGCATTTATCATTCTGGCAATTTCTTCTGTGGCCCTGCTGGTCTGTCTGGCTAGTTCCTTTACCTCACCTGCGACAACGGCAAAACCCTTGCCTGCTTCTCCTGCCCTTGCAGCCTCGATGGTGGCATTTAGGGCAAGGAGATTTGTCTGTTCTGCCACGTTGTTTATGACCTTGACTATCTCTCCTATCTTCTCCGAACTTTTACCCAGGTTGTGGATTACGTCATTAGCCCTCACTGACATATCCAGGACTTCTGACGCACTGGCAGCACTTGTGGCAACACTTGAGGCAATCTCTGAGCTGGCAGTGGACAGGTCTTCCATGGACTGGGACGTTTGCTGAAGGCTTTCAGAGACAGACGCAGCCTTTGATGCCAGGATATCAGATTCCCTGTCCAGGGATGAAATCCCTTGCTCAAACTGTATACCTGATGATCTTATATGGCCTGCAGCAGTGGTGAGATTTTTGGCATCATCCCTTAACGTGGAAATAAGGCGACCGAAACTGTAGAGTATGTTGTTGCCGAGACGGGCCAGCTGCCCCAGTTCATCCCGGGACACTTCCGGGATCAAACTGGAGAAATTGCCCCGGGAAAGGTCTTTCATCCCAGTAACTATGTAATTAATCGGGGCAATTATCCTGGAAAGGAAAAGGGACATGACAACTGCTATTAAAATGGCACTTGTCCCCAGGGCAATAGCGAGTTTCTTCATGGCTCCCAGGACCGCATCAGACCTTTTCGTACTGTCATAGGCCATTATTCCCATGGCACTGACGCCACTTCGCCCGATTTTCAGGGGAAATGTGCGGTAGAGTATGTTGTTTTTCTGCAGAAATTGAGTCCCAGCCTCAGGCTGTTCCAGGTTCGGCAAAGAGCTGAAGGGCCTGGCATCAGTATAATATGCAAGGGTCTTCCCCAGTTTTTCAATTACTGGCTCGGAACCGCCAGCAAAGGTTTTCTTGGGCAAAAGAAGCCCTATGGCAATATTACGAGAATGGCCCGTTGCTTTTTCAAAAACGCTTTTGAGTGAAACATTGAACTCAACAGCCCCTGCGAACTCACCGTTATAGATTACAGGGGAGATTGCCCTTACAAACACCCCGTCAGGCCCAGCCTCAAGACCTGAAACCGGTTTTTTTTCTGACAAGAGTTTTTTTACAAGGGGCCTTGCGCTGGCCAGGTTTAAACCGGCCATTTTATTGTTAAGGCTGGAATAAATAACCTCTCCCTGGGAATCCAAAAAGTCAAAATAGCCCTGGAGAAAGGAACCGTCCTCGAGATTCTTTATGAAGGGCGCTGAATTTGTTTTAAGGAGCCCTTTGTCTTTAAGTGCAATACTGAACTGCACATCATTGTTGTGGGCAAGGTTTTCCGTGAGCATGCCCGCAGCGGTTTCAGCCTCCTTTATCCTCTGCTGCAATACTGTTTCCACTACCCGAAGCTCCCCCATTATGGCCTTTTCATCAGCCTTCTTGATACTGCGGTAAACTATGACGGCGGATACAGCAGAAGACAGCAAAAGCATGGCGACTACAGGTACAATTATTTTATACTTGATGGATAATCTTGAAAGGAGCTGAGCTTTTCTCATCTGGTTAGTCCCTGATTATATTTGGTTACATAAAGAAATTGCAGGTTCTGCCTTTTTAAAACCCCTTTGCATCTGGAGACAGTTCAGGTTTCAATTCTGAGCCAGGGCCTTTAGGCGGCATTTTGGTCATAAAATTTATTGTTGATTTATTTGACTGGAAACATCACGCTTATGGCACCTCTCAGGTCCCCAACCTTGTAACCTTCCCGTTTTCTGCCTGCTGGATCCGTACTGCCAGCCGGCTCTCCGTGACATTTAAGACATGCATCCTTGATATAAATAGGGCGAAGGTACCTGTAATTATTCCCCACCAGCTCTCCATATCCCTTGCCCTTTGGGTAATCCGGGGATTCAAATTTTTTGAGAACCTTCTTTTCAAAGGCATCAGGCTGGTTGTATGCGTTTCTGTACTTGAAGGTGGTCTGCTTGATAAAAATATTGCAGCGGCCTTTTAATATCTGGCCGGTTTCCCTGCCAAATACTGCTGGTATGTAGCCCTTATAGCCTTTGCCCTTTTGATTTATGCGTTTCTGGTTCATCTTGACACTCATCATTGCAGCGTCTATTACCTGTTGGACCACTTCCCTGGATTCAGGAGGCAGATCTGCCACATCTGTACCCGTCATTTCCTTGAATTTCGCCTTGATTTCTGCAGCAACCTTTTCAGGAGTAAAGCCCTTGTCTCCTTTTTGGGGGTCATTGATGAGTCCCTGGTTTGAAGCAACAATACCTCTGCCGGCAACAATGATATCTGCGATGTATCTTGCTGTCTCCTCAGCATTTTTCTTGTTCACTGACTTGCATCCTGCAAAACCTGTGGCTGCTACTGTCACAAGGGCCAGCAACGTGAAAAGGGTTGTTAACAGAGCTGTTTTCTCTATCCGAGAGTTCATAAATCTTCCTCCATTTGTTGTTCATTAGAAGTGTTGCACCGGCTGCATTTTTACGGCCAATCAGCAATCACCTTATTCATCGGAATTTATTGGAAAAAACTGTAGGCCTTAATCTATAAGGTGAATGTTGAAAGGGAAAATTTCCTGACCTTTCGTGCCAGGGCCGGGGAATTGCCGAAGTGACCCCCAAATTTTTGAATGGCCCCCTGGAGAAAGTGCTGCCAAAATTTCTGAGACGTTATTTGAAGGATGTCTGTTATGCGGCAAGCAAAGGGGAGCATTTCCGGTTTGTCCCGATCACTTATCTGACGCAGGAATATGCTCTTTACATCACATCTGATCCAGACTTACGAATTGATGGCTTCGGACAGGGCCGGGCAGTTTCTTTCAAGATTTCACCAAGGGGAAGCCAGTTTTGGCCGCACTCAAGTTT